>DATIKH010000001.1:0-5384 GCA_035477775.1 Bacteroidales bacterium
GCTTCGATAAAATCCAGGGCATAGCGGTTGTGCTCGCTGATGCCGGTGCCGATTGCCAGTACATTGGGGTCGAAAATGATATCGCAGGCAGGAAATCCGGCTTTGGATGTAAGTAAGTGGTATGCCCTGGCTGCGATTTCAATTTTCCGTTCGTAGGAATCTGCCTGACCCTTTTCGTCGAACAGCATAACCACAACTGCTGCACCGTATTTCCTTACGATGCGTGCCTGGCGCAGGAATTCCTCTTCTCCTTCTTTCAGACTTATGGAGTTTACAAGGCTCTTGCCCTGCACGCATTTCAGACCGGCTTCGATAACCCTGAAATTTGAAGAATCAATCATCAGGGGGACTTTGGCGATATCGGGTTCTGACGCCACAAAGTTCAGGAACCGGGTCATGGCCCGTGGGGCATCAATCAATGCATCGTCCATGCAGATGTCTATAATTTGCGCCCCGTTTTCCACCTGGTCGCGTGCAACGCTCAGTGCTTCTTCATATTTTTCTTCCCTGATGAGACGGGCAAACTTTGCCGAGCCGGCCACATTGGTTCTTTCGCCGATGTTTATGAAATTGGAGTCAGGGCGAATTTCGAGATGTTCCAATCCGCTAAGGAATGTGTTTGTTGAGGGTTCAGGAATTGCCCGGGGATGGAATTTAGCGGCCAATTGGGCTATCTGACGGATATGGTCGGGGGTAGTGCCGCAGCATCCGCCAACAACATTTACCAGCCCGTCGCTAAGGTATCCTTCCAGAATATCGGCCATCATCTGTGCCGACTGGTCGTATTGCCCCAACTGGTTGGGAAGCCCTGCATTGGGATAGACGCTTACGGCAAATGGCGCCATCTTGCTCAGGATTTCGAGAAATGGACGGAGTTGTTCGGCTCCCAGGGCACAGTTGAGCCCAATGCACAAGAGGTCAACATGCGAGAGCGAGGTGAGCAAGGCTTCGGTGGTTTGGCCGGAAAGTGTGCGACCGCTGGCATCGGTAATGGTTCCCGAAACCATCACCGGAATCTTCTTGCCTGTTTGATGCTGGATTTCCAAAATTGCTGCTAGTGCTGCCTTTGCATTGAGGGTGTCAAAAACCGTCTCTACCAGAAGTATATCGGCTCCGCCATCGAGCAAACCCTTTGCCTGCTCTTGATAGGCATCTTTTAGGTTGTCGAAAGATATAGCTCGAAAAGCCGGACTGCTCACATCGGGCGAGAGGGAAGCGGTTTTGTTGGTGGGGCCAATGGCGCCGGCAACAAACCTGGGCTTGCCGGGAGTAAGCGCATTGTATTTTTCGCAGGCAAGCCTGGCAAGCCTGGCAGCTTCAAAATTGAGCTCATACACTAGGTCTTGCATCCCATAATCGGCCATGGAAACCGATGTGGAGTTGAAGGTGTTGGTTTCAATAATGTCGGAACCTGCTTCAAGATAGGCTTCATGTATCTGACTGATAATCTGGGGCTGGGTAAGGGTGAGGAGGTCGTTGTTGCCTTTTACCTTCTGGTTGATATGGGCAAAACGAGTGCCCCTGAAATCTTCTTCCGTAAGTTTATGACGTTGTATCATGGTCCCCATAGCTCCATCCAGAATAAGAATTCTTTGCTGAAGCAGGGATTGAAGGCGGTTATCTGAAGTCATGTTCGTTGTTTTTTTTCGAAATGGTTTTTGAATGCCTAAAGGGAAGCTGGTGGTCAAAATGTATCTCAGAAGCTTTGATGGGCAAACTATCCGGAATAACCTGTTAAATGATTTTTCAGGCTTTTAAATCAGGATTCTATAAAACCTTTTCCGAGATTTTTACAATGTTATCCACTTTTCCCATGGTGTATAGATGCACAAAGGGATGCCCGGCGTCTCTCAACCCCTTAATCTGTTGTATGGTCCATTCTATGCCCAACTCCCTGACCATTTTGTTGTCCTTGCATTGGTTTACTTCTTTTACTAATGCCGGAGGTATGGTGAGATGGAATGTGCGGGGCAAAAGATGAAAATGCTCGCGGATACTCAGGGGCTTCAGTCCCGGTATGATGGGCACCTGAATACCTGCATCCCTGCACCGTTTCACGAAGTTAAAGAAAACCTCGTTGTCGTAAAACATCTGACTTACAATATATTCGGCGCCTTTGTCAACCTTTTGTTTCAGGTAAAACAGGTCTTCTTCGGCGTTTGGCGATTCAGGGTGTTTTTCGGGATACCCGGCAACACCTATGGAGAAGTTTGTGCGCGATGGGTTTTCAATACACTGGTCGTGGTAAATACCCCTGTTCATATTCATGATTTGGTCTATCAGCCCCGAAGCATAGCGGTGCCCCTGAGGATTGGGATTGAACCGGCCGGTAATCTTGTCGGCATCGCCCCGCACTACCAGCAGGTTGCGAATACCTAAAAAATCAAGGTCAATGAGCGCATCTTCGGTATCCTGGCTCGAAAAGCCCCCGCAAATGATATGGGGCACCACATCAACCTTGTAGCGGGCATGAATGGCGGCGGCTATACCCACTGTGCCCGGACGTTTGCGCACCACCGATGGCTTCAGACTGCCGTCGGCCTGTTTTACATAGGAAATTTCTTCCCTGTGGTAGGTTATGTTGATGAATGGCGGTTTAAATGCCATCAACTGGTCTAACATGCTGAAAATGGTGCTGATACTGCTCCCTTTTACCGGAGGCAATAGTTCGTAGCTTATTCGCGGATGGCCGTTGTTTCGGGCAATCAATTCGGGGATGGTCATTGGGGACAAGGATAAAGGATAAAGGAAAAAGTTTATAAAAAATCAAATTCTTGGGTTACGGGTCGAATGCTGGGGTGTATTTGCCAGTGGAACATTGCCAAAAGCTAAAAGCCAACAGCCAACAGCCAGCATCTTGACCTGTTTCAGCTTTCGACGCGGCAGGAGGGAATGGGTGCCTGGGTTATGCCAATAAAACATCAGCAACCAGGCAGGGGCATAGCCATGTGCACTTTGTGCAGGAAATAGTTAATGGAGATAGTTTGCATTTTGTTCCTATTCGTTTATAATTCCTTTGTCTAAGGCAGGTTTTGGCACCTTGCCGGTGGGCGGGTTGCCAGCGCTTCAGCGAGCCTGTTCTCTCGGCGCTTCGTTATAAACAAGTCATTATTTCAGACATGCAGTGGCAAATGTAACAATTTTCCGGGGAATATTGTTTGGTTTGTCAGACAATAAATGGTTTTGCAAGGAAATCAATTTGCCGCTTCCGCTTTCGGCGATGGGTTACTTATGTTGGCATCGGGCCCATAGCACTTTTTTATGGTATCAATGGCACTCCTAATCTTCAGTGGGTTGAGACCATATTTTCCGGTAACCATCTTTCTGCGCTTTGCATGAATATACTCAACGATGACCATCCAGGCTATTATCAAAAAGGTCTGGAATGGCAACTGTATGTCGAACCCCAGTTTTAAGACCCAGAAGGCGATTGCCAAAAGAGTGAAAACTAGTATCAGTGCTAAGTAAGTTTTTCGCTTCATGACGCTTAGTAAAAGCGGCAAAAATACTGAAACTTTCCTGTGCATGGAGCTATTCATGCAATTTATCGGTTCACAAACTCACCAGTTTTAAAAGCCTTCCTTGTCTCTGTTTTTCAACTGATTTCGGGTTTATCGAAAAAGGCAATAAACACATCGAGCGCGGGCAAAAGTTTCATCACATGCAGCAGTTTGGAAACATTAATCCTGCCTACGACATAGTTGTAGGGCTTCGAGAAATACTTCTCATCAATGGCATCAAACTCAAAATGGCTGAAATCAATCAGGTTGCTGTATCGCAGGTACATTTTAATTTGTACTTCGTTGGTGAGTTCCGGAATATTGAAATATTTCCTTTTTTTGTATTCGTACCGATACCCGTGCATGCGTGCGGTTATATCAGAAAGCACTGAGCTTCCCGTGGGGTAGCCCCCGGCGCCTTTCCCGAACATAAACTGCTTTTCGTAAAATGCTCCTTCGATAACCACGCCGTTGTATTCGTTCTCAATGTTATACAGGTAGTCGTCGGGCGGAATTAGTTTTGGCATTACCAAAAGGTTGAGTGCATTGCCATTCAGCTTTGTTGCCTGGCCAATCTGCTTTATTTTAAACCCCTTTTCTTTGGCAAACCGTATGTCGAATTCGTTCAGCTTTTCAATGCCGCTCACAAACACTTCTTCCGGTTTGGCTATAGCCCCAAAGCCATGTGTGGCAAGTATCACCAGTTTGTTTACTGCGTCTTTGCCGCTCACATCGAGGTAAGGGTCCGTTTCGGCAAAACCCAATTGTTGCGCTTTGCTTAATGCCTGCTCATAGGTCTCATTGCCATTGAAAATCCCTGAGAGAATGCAGTTCGATGACCCATTCAGAATTCCGGTTATCGAGAGCAACAAGTCGTTGTCGTAGTATTCCTCCAGATTGCGTATTACGGGAATGCTCCCGCAGGCCGAAGCGTCGTAAAGCAGGGAGGCTCCGGTTTGCTGCTGCAGGCCGATGAACTCCTCCATGTGCCTGGCAAGCATCATCTTATTGCCCGATACCACACTCTTGCCAGCTAATAAAGCAGCTTTTACTATAATGTAAGCTTCGCCGGCATCGTTTATCAGTTAAACTACCATGTTTATCTCCGGGTCGTCAATTATTTCGGAGTAATCTGTGCAGAACATTTCGCCCGGAATGCTACGGGGTTTATTGATATCCTGAATACAAATCTTTTTGATTTCGGCTCTGGTGGCCGGACTCTTCTGTAGCACATTGTACAGCCCTTCACCGTCCACACCAAATCCGAACAAGCCTATAATTTGTATGGTGTCCATTTCAATGCAATTGCTTGTAGAAAAAATCTTAACACAAAATCATCATACTTGCAAGCGCAAAACCTTCAGGATGCGCTTCATTACGAAAGAAACCTATGAACCAGATTCTCGAGCTGGGCTGATTCTATCAGAAAGCCATCATGTCCAAAATCCGAATGTATTTCAGCGTATTCGGCTCCGGGAATGAGTTTAGCCATTAGCTTTTGCTCGCAGGTTGGAAAAAGTATGTCGGACGAAATGCCTATGGAAAGTGTTCGGGCTTTCACCATCGCCAATGCTTTTTCAAAACTGCCCCTGCCGCGGGCCACATTGTGGGTGTCCTGGCTGCGGGTTATGGTATGGTAGCTGTGGGCATCGAAGCGGTCAATCAATTTTTGGCCCTGATACCTTTGGTACGAAGAAACCCGGAATCCTTCGACCTTCTCCAGGCCATCCTCAGACTGTGTTTGATTGTATGCTTCATAACCCCTGTAAGTAAGCAGCCCAAGTCCACGTGCAGCCGCTAAACCTGCCCTGCCACCACCCTCCATGTCGGTAAAAAATGTGGCATCGGCCTCGATGGCCATTCGTTCGGTTTCGTTTATGGCAA
>DATIKH010000002.1:0-4324 GCA_035477775.1 Bacteroidales bacterium
TTCAGGTATTACTTTTGCTTGGCAAAATTTTTCCCATTTAAATTACATTTTACAAATGAACCTAACCTTATTAGTTTTGGCTGCAGGCAAGGGCAGTCGCTACGGGGGAATGAAACAACTTGACAGGGTTGGCCCATCGGGCGAAACCATTATGGATTATTCGGTTTACGACGCAATCAAAGCCGGATTCAACAAAGTAGTATTTGTGATACGTCGCAGTTTCGAGCAAGAGTTTCGCGAGGTGTTTGTGGATAAACTTAGTGGGAAAATACAGGTTGATCTTGTATTTCAAGAGATTGACAACCTTCCCATGCAAATGCCTTTCTCGCCCGACAGGGAAAAACCCTGGGGAACCGGCCATGCCATCTGGGTGGCCAGGCAGCACATACAAGGGCCTTTTGCCGTAATCAATGCCGATGACTTTTATGGCTACTCTGCATACGAAACCATGGCAGGATATCTCACCAACCATATTGGCAAAAATCAGGGGCTTTACGCTATGGCCGGATACCTGCTCGAAAAAACCTTGTCGGAACATGGACAGGTTTCGCGGGGCGTCTGCAGTGTTGACAAAAACGGGTTTCTTATCGATGTGAAAGAACACAATGCCATCAGACGAATCGAATCAGGACAAATAGTGAGCGAAAGTTCCGACAAAATAACCAACCTGAATTCCGATGAGATTGTTTCCATGAATTTCTGGGGCTTCGGACAAGATATTTTTGCCCACCTGGAAGAGAAACTTCTGTTTTTTCTGAAAGTAAATGCCAACGACCTGAGTGCAGAATTTTTTATCCCAAAGGTGATGGACGAAATGGTGAGCGCAGGCAAATGCAAGATTCGGGTACTGCCTTGCGATGATTCATGGTTCGGGGTTACCTACCGTCAGGATAAGGATATGGTGGTTGAAGCCATTGGCGAATTAGTGAATTCGGGAGTTTATCCAAAAAACCTGTGGCAGTAAGCCTGTATTAAGCCCATAGCCCACGGTTTCCCCATAGCCCACGGTTTCCCCATAGCCCACGGTTTAAACCGTGGGCTATGGAGGGCATTCGCAAAAAAACCTTTCTATAACCCCGACCTTCAGGTCGGGGGATGCGATGAAACATGACAAAACGGGCTTTAGCCCTGACAATTAGGGCGGTAGTTGCAATGATCGCCCAAAGACGATAAAACCTTATTACCTTAGTAGCCAATGATCTACCAAAGAAACCTAAACCTTATTACCTTATGGGATTTGATTTCAAAATGGCATTGCGCACCGCAACTTATACAAATATTAGACGCCAATATGGTAAATAAGCTAATAAGGTTGGTTGATTTCTTGCGGCATTATTTCTACTAAGGTAATAAGGTTAAGATGCGGCGAATGATGGGTTTCAACCGTGGGCTATGAATGCGCTATGGATGGGCAATGGGATAATTTTAGGTTTTTCTTCATTCATTTTGCCTGAAAGCGAATTCCAAGATGTTTTTTATTAATTTTAAAAGGCCAAAGTTTACCACTATGAAATTCAGTTTTATTCTGTTTAAATTTTTTATCGTTCTGGTAGTTCTGCTTACGCCTTCCTGCTCGCGAAATCCGGTTACTGGCCGACGCGAGTTTATGTTTATTTCGGAGCGTCGCGAAATGGTCATTGGGGCTGAATACGACCGGCACATGGTTGAGTTGTTTGGCCTTTATGAGGATGCCGATATGCTGGCATTCATCAATGAGAAAGGCAGGCAAATGGGCTTGGTTTCGCACAGGCCGGCGCTCGAATACCAATTCAGGATACTCGATTCTCCCGTAATTAACGCCTTCGCAGTTCCAGGAGGGTACATATACCTGACAAGGGGCATTCTAGCCCATTTTAATAGCGAAGCGGAGCTTATCGGGGTTATAGGTCATGAAATGGGACATATTACGGCCCGTCACGCATTGAGCCGGCAAAGCCGCGGGCAGTTAGCCCAGTTGCTGCTCCTTGGAGGCATGATCGTTTCGGAGGAATTTGCACAGTTTGCCAACCTGGCGTACACTGGGTTAGAGCTCCTTTTCTTGCAATACAGTCGCAGCGATGAGCGCGAAGCCGACCGGTTGGGGGTTGAGTATTCGGCAAGGATTGGTTATGATGCCTCGCAGTTTGCAGACTTTTTTAATTTACTCGTGCGCATGGAACTCGAAGGCAGAACTGGCGGCATACCCACCTTCCTCTCGACCCATCCCGATCCGGGCGATCGGTACAATTCCGTGAATCAGCAGGCACAAGAATGGAAACAAACGTTGGGAGGCGATACCTGGCTGGTAAATCAGGAAAATTACCTGCGCATGATCAATGGGATGGTGTATGGAGAAGACCCCAGGCAGGGCTATCAGGATGACCAGAGGTTTTTTCACCCAAACCAGCGTTTCACCTTTCCAATCCCGACAGGCTGGAATGTTGAAATCACTCCGGGGCAGGTAAGATTGACCCCGGCCAGGGGAAATGCATTGATGATGCTTTCAAAGGTTGAGGGAGCCTCCTTGCGCCAGGTGGCTCAAAGTAATATTGAGCAAATGGGGTTAAGGCCTTTGGAGTCGGAAAATATTACAATAAACGGCCTTCAGGCAATGGCTTTTGTGTCGGATCAGGCCCAGGCGCAAGTAGAATCGGGTCAGGCGATAAAAGTTAGGTCGGTATTTATCGAACATAACGAGCAGTTTTATGCTTTTCATGGTTTAGCGGCCACACAGGAATTCGATTCCTTTTTACCTCATTTCCAGCATGCCATGTTGAACTTCTCCAGGCTTACCGATCATTCCAGAATTAACGTAAGGCCGCAGAGAATCCGGGTCCGGCAGGCTCCTGTAAGCGGATCATTGCGGGTAGTGTTGCAGGCTTTGGATGTTCGACCCGACCAATTGGAGGAACTGGCCTTTCTGAACAATATGGAACTCAACGATAGGGTGAATGCGGGCCGGCTCATTAAGACCATTACCCGATAGCCCCATTTTTTTTGAGCAAGTTAATCAGTTACAGCCACCTGAGTACACCTAAAGGTTGCAATGAGAATGTTTGCAGGTAAATGAAATTTTCACAGTAATCTGGAATGCAGAATTAGTACATCCAAATAGTCGGCATTGATTGAGACTACAGGTTATAACCGGCTCAAAAACAAAAAAAGCGCTCGATATTCAAGCGCTTTTTTTTTGCGGTCCGGACGGGACTCGAACCCGCGACCCCATGCGTGACAGGCATGTATTCTAACCAACTGAACTACCGGACCGTGATATTTAAGAACTAATTTTGCCTCTGAAAAAGCGTTGCAAAAATACAATAGATTTTTTACCCTGCAAGCGATTTTGCCGTTTTTCGAAGAATTTTTTGATTTCTTTTCCTTCGCTATCTTTCCTGCCTATAAATGAAGCAGTTTTAGTCCGAAACTTTTTCGTGTAGCGACTTGAATCCCTTTCCTAAAATTTCGGATGCATCGATCACCGTAACAAAGGCGTTGGGGTCTATTTCGTGAATATATTCCTGTAAAATAACCATTTCCCGCCTGCTTACATTGACGAAAATTACCTTTTTCTCATCCTGATTATACATGCCCTTTCCATTCAGGAAGGTGCCTCCGCGTTTTAAGTCAAAGAGAATTTTATGGGCAATTTGTTCATGTTTTTCACTGATTATAAACAATGTCTTTTCGTACGATACTCCTGCCATAACACCATCAATAACCTTACCGGTTACATAAATGGCAATCCATGAGTACAGAGGGATTGTCCAATCGCCAAATGCTATCAAACCAATTATTACGATCACCGAATCTACAATCATCAGGGTTTGGCCAATGGGAATTCGGCTGTATTTTGAAAATATCATGGCGATAATGGTTGACCCGCCCGAAGTAGCTTTGGACTTGAAAATCAAACCCAGACCAAATCCAATGAGCAACCCTCCGAAAATGCTTGAAACCAATGCATCGTCCGGTACCAAGGGGTTATGACCATAAATCCAGGTTAAACCATCGATAAAAACCGATGCAAGTACAAATCCCACAATGGTTTTTACGCCAAACCTGGGTCCAAGAACTCTGATTCCTATAATTGTAAGCGGAATGTTAAAAACCAAACCGGTTAACCCGACTGGGATTCCAAACATGTGGTGCAGTACAATACCTATTCCATATACACCCCCGGGAACAATCTTGTGCGGAGTGATAAAAAAGACATAACCGGCAGCCAGGATCAACGACCCTATCGTTATAAGAAGGTAGGAAATAAGCCATTTTCGTGAAAAGATTTTTTCTTGAGAACTTAAATTCATAAGATAGAAAATTAATATAACTTCGTGCCGGATTTTCT
>DATIKH010000003.1:0-21977 GCA_035477775.1 Bacteroidales bacterium
ATGGCATCGGTTTGGCGTATTTCGGATAAAAACTGGCTGGTACTCTTTTGTGTTGCCCCTCCCTTTGTCAGGCCCGGAATGTCGATGATGTCAACCGTGGTGCGAACCACTTTTGCAGGCTTTACGATGGCGGCGATGGCATCAAGGCGGCTGTCGGGCACCTCGATATGTCCCAGGTTCGATTTTCCGGCCATCTGGGATTCGGCAGAGCGCCCTTTCGAAAAAGAATTGAACAATGTGGTCTTCCCACAACCTGTAATGCCTACAATCCCGCAATGCAATCCCATAATGTACCCTGTTTTTTTGCGGTGCAAAAGTACAAAGGTTTTCGATGCTGCCAGAAAAGTATAGCGATTGTTTTATGGAGCAAAATTGTCGTTCGGGCTAAACGAAGAATGACAGAAAAATATCCCTGGTAGGTCAGCATCGATTAGGATTCAAGTGCATGCTATCGGAGTCTTTTTTGGCGTAAATTACATTCTTTGATAATTCAGGTATGCATCAGCGTTTCACCATTTTGTGTTATCTTTAGGCTAATAAAACTTTGATTCAGCACAAGATGTTGCGAACCATCCACGACGAACCCATACCCATAAAGCTCTGGCTCAACGACATTGAACCAGGCGCCCTGCAGCAGGCACGAAACCTTGCACGGCTTCCCTTTGCTTTCAGCCATATAGCCCTTATGCCCGATTGCCATGAAGGTTTTGGTATGCCAATAGGCGGGGTGATGGCCACCAAGAATGTAATCATTCCCAATGCCGTTGGTGTTGATATTGGATGCGGCATGTGCGCAGTGCAAACATCACTCGAAAATATCTCCAGAAGCAGCCTGGAAAAGATCATGCGCAGCATATCGCAGGTTATTCCGGTAGGTTTCAAGCATCATAGCAAACCACCCGATACGGGCCGCATGCCCAAACGCAAAACTTTGGATGACATGCCTGTGGTTGCCCGCGAATACCAAAGTGCAACCTGCCAGATCGGGACTCTGGGCGGGGGCAATCATTTTATAGAGATTCAAAAAGGATCGGATGGAAAAATCTGGATCATGGTACACTCCGGGAGCCGAAATATCGGGAAGCAGGTAGCCGACTTTTACAATAGGATGGCCGTGCAGCTCAATGAACAATGGAAAAGTCCGGTACCCGGTTCCTCGCAACTTGCCTACCTGCCTTTCGACAGCCGGGAAGGCCTGCAATATTTTTCAGAAATGAATTATTGCATTGATTTTGCCCTTGAGAACCGTAAACTGATGATGGATTTTATTTTAGAGATTTTTCATGATCATTTTAAGGAAGGTTTCCGGTCAGCCCCATTAATAAATATTGCCCACAACTATGCTTCGGTCGAAACCCACTTTGGAAGCCGCGTGGTTGTACATCGCAAAGGAGCCACCAAGGCCTCGGTGGATACAACAGGAATCATTCCGGGCAGTCAGGGAGCCAACAGCTATATTGTAAAGGGGAAAGGAAATCCTGAAAGTTTTGAAAGTTGTTCGCACGGAGCAGGACGCAGGATGGGCCGCAAGGAGGCCATCCGTAAGCTCAATCTGGTAGAGGAAGTTTCTAAACTCGAAAGTCAGGGCATTCTGCATGCCCTTCGCAAGCCAGGCGATCTGGAGGAGGCCATGGGGGCTTATAAGGATATCTCAGTGGTAATGAAAAACCAGGACGACCTGGTGGACGTCCTGGTTGAACTGAAACCCCTTGCGGTGATAAAAGGGTAATATTTATTTTCTAAATTTTCTTCACGTTTTTGGCAACATCCTGGCCATTGTGCTTACGTTCCATGGTAAACTCCACTTCGTCGCCTGTAACTAGGTCGTTGAAATCGACATTCAACACATCGGTATAGTGGAAGAACAGGTTGTTGTTGGGAAATTTAATAAAACCATACCCGTTTTTGAGGCTGAGAACTTCACTCACGTGTATCTCTTCCTGGTCGATGCGGTTGAATTTGTCATCTTCGCTGTTTTCCGTAGTGGGGTTGGAGTATTCATCCTGAACAAATATGCTGTTGATCAGCGGGTCGTTTTTCTTCAACCGGTTGTCGATCAGTTCGTGCATCTGTACCGGATAAGAAACTTCCTCAAGCAGTTGCTGCGAGGTACGGGTTACCATTTTTTGGCCTTCATCGTTGGTAAATTCGAAATCCCAGCAAAGGACCATTACCCGTACGCCCAGTGAATTGAGCTTGCGGATAAGCGGAACAAAATCACCATCGCTGCTGATAAGCACCAGTACGTCGATTTTTCCGGATAGTGCCCGGTCGTAAGCCTCAAGGGCAAGATAAACATCAACACTTTCCTCGCGCTTACCGAAAAAATTCTTCATCGGAAAATAATGGGTTACAACCCCTTCCGACATCATGATGTCGTCGAAAACCCTTTCGTAATACAACTGGTTGCCCCTCTGGGCAGCTTCCTGAGCGCTTATTCGTCCACGAAAATAATGGGCATCAACAATGTGGCACAGGTTATAGTCCTGGCCCTCATTTAAGGCAATCTGTTGGCGGATAAAATCATGTAAACCCGAAATGCTGAGTCTTTTCTTTCGGGGATGTACGTAGTTGTAGTAATTGCTTACATGCAAAAAATAGTTACCATCGTAATATACCCCAATCCTTGTGAGGTGTCCTTTGTCCTTTTCCATAAAAATTTAGATAAACGATTGATAATTTTTTTAAATAGCTATTGAACTTATCTTAAAAAAGACGTAGAAAATGGTATATTTTTCATCCGTAAATATAAAGTTGCTTAGCTTAAAAGTTAAAAACAAAAATAAGGTATTTTGTTCAATGACCCTGTGGGGAGTTTTTAGTTTTTTACAATCATTATTCAAAGGAAATGTTTTTTACTATTCAAACCTCATGGAAGATTCAATTTCTATTTAAAGGTTTTGGGCTATTCCCGTTAAAATCCGGGAATCTTCCTGCAAGTACCTTCCATGCCTGACTCGAATGAGTATCAGATAAAAAAAAGGATTTACTTTTGTTCCTGTCAAATTAAATTCAGTTTCATTGAAACAAAAACCTTCCATCCCAAAAGGAACCAGAGATTTTTCTCCCTCCGAAATAGCCGGCAGGGAATTGATTTTTAATACCATTCGCCGGATTTTTCAACTTCATGGCTACAAGCCCATCGAAACCCCTGCCATGGAAAGCCTATCCACCTTGCTTGGAAAGTATGGTGATGAGGGTGATCGATTGATCTTCAGGATACTAAACTCAGGGGATTTTGCCTCTAAGGTTTCAAATGCCGAATGGGATGAACGTAATTCCATGCTGCTCTCTTCAAAAATTACGGAGAAAGCACTTCGTTACGACCTTACCGTTCCTTTTGCACGCTATGTGGTGCAATACCAGAATGAAATTACCTTTCCCTTTAAGCGGTATCAGATACAGCCGGTATGGCGGGCCGACCGTCCTCAAAAGGGGCGTTACCGGGAATTCTTTCAGTGCGATGCCGATGTGGTAGGGAGCGACTCCCTGCTCAACGAAGCCGAACTCATTCAAATCACCGATAGCGTTTTTCGCGACCTGGGAATCAGGGTGGTAATCAAGATAAACAACCGGAAAATTTTAGCCGGAATAGCTGGTTTAATTGGTCACGAAAACAAACTTATCGACCTCACTGTGGCCATCGACAAGCTAGATAAGATCGGCTACGATGGCGTTTGCCAGGAACTTTCAGGAAAGGGATTTGATGAGGATGCCATCGCAAAATTGCAACCCATCTTACGTTTGGAAGGCACCGATGAGCAAAAACTTGCTATTTTGGGCGGTATGCTTGCTGGTTCGGAAGTGGGTCTGAAAGGGCTACACGAAATTTCGGAAGTGTTTCGTCTTGCATCGGCTGTTCCCAGGGGCTGCCAGCTGGAGTTGGATCTTACCCTGGCCCGAGGCCTGAATTATTATACAGGGGCCATCATCGAGGTGAAAGCCCTTGATGCCCTTATGGGAAGTATTTGCGGAGGTGGACGTTACGATGATCTGACCGGTATTTTCGGATTGCCCGGAGTATCGGGCGTAGGCATTTCATTTGGCGCTGACAGGATATACGATGTGATGAACGAACTGGGATTGTTTCCTGCCGGCATTGGTTCGTTTACAAGGCTTTTAGCTGTAAATTTTGGCTTGCGCGAACAAAACTACTGCCTGCCAATGCTTCAGAGACTCCGCGAGTCGGGTATAAGCTGCGAAATGTATCCCGAACCAGCCAAACTAAAAAAGCAACTGCTTTACGCCGACAAGAACAACATACCTTATGTGCTTCTGGTTGGAGAAAGCGAGATCGACCAGGGAGTTTTTTCACTGAAATCAATGGTTACCGGCCTGCAGCAACAGGTATCAGAAAAGCAACTTATTGAGGCACTTTCTACTGTTCAAACATAATCCGATTTATGGAGATACATCATATCAGCCCCGACCGCATAGGATTCGACCTCCTGGGCAATGCAGCCCTTGGCAAAATCAAAATAGCCCTTTCCGAAACTTCCACCAGCAGGATTGTCGAGTGCCGTAAGTATTTAGATGAAAAAATTGCCACTCAGAAAGAACCAATTTATGGCGTAACAACGGGTTTCGGTTCCTTGTGCAACAAGAATATTTCTACTCAGGAACTGGGAACCTTGCAAAAAAACCTGGTTATGTCGCACGCATGCGGAATGGGAGAGGAGCTTCCCGCCGAAATGGTCAGACTCATGCTGTTCCTCAAAATTCAGTCGCTTTCTTATGGATATTCTGGGGTTCGGCTCGAAACGGTAAATCGCCTGATCGACTTTTTTAACCATGACATACTTCCGGTGGTTTTCGATCAGGGGTCACTTGGAGCCTCCGGCGATTTGGCTCCTCTTGCACATCTTTGCCTGCCTTTGATGGGTTTGGGAGAGGTCCGCTACCGTGGCAAGAGATTACCAGCTCAGGAAATGCTCTCTGCCATGAAATGGGAGCCATTAGACCTGGCTGCAAAAGAAGGTTTGGCCTTACTTAATGGAACCCAGTTTATGTCGGCCATAGGAGCCCTGTGCCTGATGAAATCGTTTCGGTTGGAATACTGGGCCGACCTGATTGGAGCCCTGTCGCTCGAAGCTTTCGATGGCAGCATAGAGCCGTTTTTCGCCAAGGTGCATGAGATACGGCATCACGAAGGTCAGGTAAAAACTGCTGAACGTATTCGTACTATTTTGGCTCAAAGTAAATTGATGAACGGGCGTAAAAACCACGTTCAGGATCCTTATTCTTTTCGATGTATTCCGCAGGTACACGGGGCTTCAAAAGATGCCATAGCCTACACAGCCGGGGTTTTTGAGGATGAAATAAATGCCGTAACTGACAACCCGACGCTCTTTCCTGACGACGACATGATTATTTCAGCAGGCAACTTTCATGGGCAGCCTCTGGCAATATCCCTGGATTTCCTGGGCATTGCCCTGGCGGAACTGGGAAATATTTCCGAGCGCAGGGTTTTCCGACTTATCTCAGGTGTACGCAACCTTCCTTCATTTCTGGTATCCAATTCGGGTCTCAATTCCGGTTTCATGATACCGCAATACACGGCGGCCTCCATTGTAAGTCAGAATAAACAGCTTTGCACACCGGCTTCGGTCGATTCAATCGATTCGAGCCAGGGGCAGGAAGACCACGTAAGCATGGGAGCCAATGCTGCTGTAAAAACCTGGAAGATTGCCCAAAATCTGGAAAAAATCCTGGCAATTGAATTGCTAAATGCTTGTCAGGCACTCGAGTTTCGCGATTATAAAAAATCTTCTCCGGCTATTCAAAAGGTACATGCAGCCTTCAGGGAGAAAGTTCCTTTTATTGAAAACGACATCGTGTTGTATCAGGAAATGGAAAAAGCCCGGATGTTTCTTTTACAAAACGAACCAGGTAGTTTTATAAATTAACCTGAGCTATTGATTTTAGATCTTGATTTTTGTTATTTTTTGCATTACATTTATAGTGAACTTAACTTAAGCTCATATGAATGCTGCAATAATGCCGATTTATCGAAAAAAACCCCTCCAGCTTAGGGTTTTGTGCGTTCTTGCCTTAATTTTCTCCGGTGCAACCCTTATTTATACCTTTCTTTTTCTTTTGGCCGAAGGGTGGCAGAGGCACATTTGGGTAAGTTTGAATGTGGAAATATTACCTGAGGTGGTCAGGAATATGGGTCCTCAAGTCTTCGATATTTTAGGATTGGTTTTGTCATTGTCTATCTTTATTGGGATAATTCAGATTTGGAAATTAGTCAGGTTTGGGTTCTGGGTTTTTTCTGTATCCATTCTGTTGATGTTGTTGCTTCCCTTTTTTTTGCTTGAGGTTCCATTTCTATATCTTTTCAGGGCACAGTTCGTGTACATGCTGATAGCGGGTTTGTTTATCATTCTTTTTGGCTACAACCGCAGATTTATGACCTGATTATCCTGCAATTGGATTTTCAGGCATTCAAGCCTATTCCTGGTAGGTTCTTCCGGCAGGTTGTTCTACCTGATCCCAGGCGCGTTGCTCACGCTCCAATTGTCTTCTGTGCCGGCGGGTTAATGCTCTTTTTTCGAGTTCGTATAAGTCGGGTTGTCCGGCATTTACCCAGGCGGTGTACCAAAAATCTCCAACAGACTTAACCGCCAGCCTCATGTGGTCCTCAACCATTCTATTCATACCAATGTGAAAAGAATTGGAAAACTCACGTGAGAAATATCTCATGATAGCCTGCCCGCGGGTTTCATGAACAAAAATCTGATCGGGAGTAAAATGCCCCATTAAGCTATCGTAAACCTGATAAATTAAACCAACCTGATTATGGCTTAATTCTACCAGCTCCCAAGCCCTGTCGCGGGGCGAGGGAATAAACTCAGCCCTGCCGACAAAGAAATTAAAATCCTGTGCCATCAGTTCTGGTATCCGGGTTTCCCAGAGGGCATGTATTCCGCGCTCTTGCGGTATTCGCCCGTTATAAAACTTTGTGGTATGAAGCGGAGTACAGGCATCGGCAATGTAATGTCCGATGTGGGCAGCATTGTAGAGAATTCTTTCAATATCCCTATCGGCGAAAGCCCTTGTAAGCCGGCCCATCATTACGTTGATATGCCAAGGAAGCACTCCGATAAGCTGCAGCGTATCCTGGGTAAATTTCTCTACAGCCTCATCCCACCTCCTTGGTACGATTTCGAAAGGATTACTGCCGAACATTTCCATGTCGATATAATGCCTTGGCGCTTCGCCCGGAACCGCATGAGCCCTGCGATCCGGATCTATTGACCGCTCCGAAAGGTACTCTACGTGTTTTTTGAAAAAGCCTACCATCTCGGGCGGAAGGGTAAAAACTGCCATGCGATTTATCCTGCGGTGGGCATTAAACCCAAAACCCATACTGTCGAGTGGTGGGAGCAGGCAAAGAACGGCTGCGATAACAAGTACCGGCAGGCCCCTTCTCCTATTACGTGCCTTCCGGATATTGGGCTTAGGAAATTCAATGTTTTTTTTGGGAAGATGAATCACAATTCAAACTTTTTTCAAATAATATCAATCGCATTTACAATTTCACTACCATTCAAAACCGGTACAGTTTCCGTATAGTCAATTTGAAAAGAAAAATCCAGAATATCATCCAGACCCATTTTGCGAAGCCTGTGCCGGTGAGCAGCTTTTTCAATATAAGCTAATGGGTTATTTTTTGCCGAATTCCAAAGGTCTGCACTGGCTATGGCCGAGTCGCAGATGGTGTGAAATTTATTATTTCCGCTGCTTATTATGGATTCAACCAAAGCGCCTGCAAAAATAGTATCCTCAAGACTGAAACGGTTTTTCCAACCCGAACAAAAAATCACCACCGGCTTTTGTTGAGCGGTTACATAACGTACAACAGCACCAAGATTCAAAAACGACCCGATTACAACCCGGTTGCTTCCCTTAGAAACCGCTTTTATGGCCTGGGTACCGTTGGTGGTGTTAAGCACGATGGTCTTGCCTTTGAGCGAAGGATCCAAAAAATGAAAAGGTGAATTGCCAAAGTCGGCACAATCGAGTTTCTTTCCGTCGCGTTCCCCCGCTACAATGAATCCCAACTGCTTGTAGGATTCACTCTCGCTTATTTCGGCAACCGGAATGATGCTTTTTACCCCGTTGTGAAAGGCAGCACAAATGGCCGTGGTAGCCCTGAAAATATCGGTAATCACGACTACGGCATCATCTTTCTCGAACAAAGGCCATGAAAGCGGCGAAAAACAAACTTCAATGCCGTATTCTCCGGATTCGTTGTACATGAATGTAAAAATGTATTTGAAAACTGACTGATAAGCAGAGGGCTTCCTAAGATTTGTAAAAGGGCGTTTTAACCACTTCGGCCTTGTATGACTTACCTCGAATATCGATATAAATGCTGGTACCTGTTTTGGCATGGTCGCTTTTCACATAACCCATGCCAATGCCCACTTTAAGCATAGGCGACATGGTGCCTGAGGTTACCTTACCCAGAGCTTGGCCAGCGTCATCCAAAATGGTATAGTCCGGTCTGGGAATACCTTTGTCGATCATTTGAAAACCGATAAGTTTGCGGCTAACTCCATTGTTTTTTTGGTTCAGCAATTCCTGGCGGTTTATCATATCTTTACCTTCCGCAAATTTGGTAACCCACCCAAGCCCGGCCTCGATGGGCGAGGTAGTCTCATCGATGTCGTTTCCGTATAAAGGAAATCCCATTTCCAACCGAAGCGTATCGCGTGCTGCCAGACCGATGGGTTTTATTCCAAAATCCTGGCCTGCTTCAAGCACTGCATCATAAATCTTCAAACCATCCTTGTTATCAAAGTAGATTTCGCAACCGCCTGCCCCGGTGTATCCTGTTGTGGAGAAAATGACCCCGTCAACCCCGGCAAACTTCAAAACCTTAAAAGTATAATAGGGCATATCTTCAACCTTTTCGGAGGTGAGTTTTTGCATGGCTTTCAGAGCCAATGGCCCTTGTACGGCCAATTGCGAAATACTGTCGGAGGCATTTTTCAGGTCGGCTCCAATGGCTTCATTTTGGGAGTTTATCCACATCCAGTCCTTCTCGATATTGGCAGCATTCACCACCAGCAGGTATTTTGCCTCATGAAACCGGTACACCAGAAAGTCGTCAACAATACCTCCCTGATGATTCGGAAAACAGGCATATTGCACCTTGCCGTCGAAAAGCAATGCAGCATCGTTGGAGCTTACGCGCTGAATCAGCCTGGTAGCATGTGGTCCTTCTACCCAGATTTCACCCATGTGAGACACATCAAACACTCCCAGCGCTTTACGAACCGTTTCGTGCTCCATGTTTACCCCTTCGAACTGCATAGGCATGTAGAATCCGGCGAAAGGAACCATTTTAGCTCCCATGGCTTCATGCTTATCTTTGAAGACCGTATATTTCATAGTTAAGAATTTTTAGGTTTAACATGCTTTTCTATAACGCGGCTAACCAATGCAGCTGCATCTTCGAGATGTGTAGCGCTGAGTACTGCAAGGCCCGACCTGTCGATGATTTCTTTGGCTTCTTCTGCATTGGTTCCCTGCAAACGAATAATGATGGGAACATTGATGTCGCCAAGATTCTTACAGGCTTCGACAATGCCGTTTGCCACCCTGTCGCAGCGCACAATGCCTCCAAATATATTGACCACGATGGCCTTTACATTTGGATCTTTAAGAATGATACGGAATCCTTCTTCCACCCTTTTGGCGTTTGCGGTTCCGCCTACATCCAGAAAATTGGCCGGCTCTCCTCCTGAGGTCTTGATGATATCCATGGTAGCCATGGCAAGTCCGGCTCCATTTACCATGCATCCGACGTTCCCATTGAGTCTGATGTAGTTGAGGTTGAATTTGGCAGCTTCCACATCAATTGGGTCTTCTTCGTGAACATCGCGCATTTCGGCAATACCCGGGTGGCGAAAAAGGGCGTTATCATCAATGACCATTTTGGTATCGACCACTAATATTTTTTCATCGGAAGTGCGAAACAGCGGGTTGATCTCTATCAGACTCGCATCATTTTCGGTGAATGCCTGGTAAATTTTTGGAATAAGATCTACCATGTTGCCGAATGAGGCTCCTGAAAGTCCGAGATTGAAGGCAATCCGGCGGCACTGAAAAGGTAAAACTCCCACCCTGGGGTCTATTTCTTCGGTAAAAATCTGGTCTGGTGTTTCTTCGGCCACTTCCTCAATATTCATTCCGCCACGGGGCGAATAAACCAACATATTGCGTGAGGTGTTGCGATTCATCAGGATGCTGAAATAAAATTCTTTTGGCGAAACAGGCCCTGGGTAATAAATACCTTGTTCCACCAGAATTTTTCTAACCAGCTTTCCTTCAGGCCCTGTCTGGGGGGTAACCAACTGCATACCCAGGATCTGTTTTGCATAGGTTTCCACTTCTTCCAATGAGCGGGCAATCTTTACTCCGCCTCCTTTGCCTCTGCCGCCGGCGTGGATTTGGGCTTTCACTGCCCAGACACTGATGCCGGTTTTACTGAAGACTTCCTCTGCCGCAGCTCTGGCTGCTTCGGGCCTCTCTACCAACACACTTTCTGCAATCGCTACACCGTATCTCTTCAAAATGCTTTTTCCCTGGTATTCATGCAAATTCATAGACTTAGATTTTATCAGGTGCGATTCAACCTCCAAGTAGACTTCTGTTTTAAAACAAAATTAAACAATTCGGCTCTGTGGCAATGCTATTTTTTTGTACACCGTGTAATATTGGAATTTTGTCTGCGTTTATGTAATAAACCACACAGCAAGTACTTTATTTTCGACCATAAAATAAATAGCCTTGCACACCGTTTCAAGTTAAAATACTTACCAACTAACGAGGAACTGTACTTGCATCCGGTTTGTGGAAGTTTTTTAAGAAACTCAGAAGGGAAGTGAAACAAAAATGCCCCCAATGAAGCAAAATTTTACTATCGAAACAGAGTTTGAGGACTTGCAGAAAGCCTCAGAAAAAACGGGTCATGAAAAATTAGTGGTTGTTTCGGAAAGCCATCCCGATGAAGAAGCAGATGAAAATTTTAATGGAATGCTGCCCAGTTATCAGGTTATCCAAAACATCGTAAATTATGCCCGATCACTTGAAGTGTTAAAGCCCGCCACAGCTCCGCCCTTGTTTTTTGTTAAAAATTAACCGGGCTTGTGGTAAAACCTTTCCAAAGTTGCCTCCGAGGAAAGGTTTTTTTTATCTAATACTCAAATTCTATCTATATTTGGTCATGCAACCCTTTTGGTCTATTGTTCAATCATTAATTGTGTTTTATGAAAAGAAAAGTTACTGCAATTGTCTTTTTGCTTTTTATTGCTGTATATGGCCTTACATCGTGCCGCACCCGGGAGTTATGCCCCGCTTATACGGTGCATCAGCATGAAACCCAGAAGGATTTGGACAATGGTGTTTAGTTAATCACTAACCGTCACCAGGGAAGGGGAGTCATGTGTTCCCCTTTTTTTTTGGCTTAAATTTGCAAAACCAGTGTAAACGTTTTCATAATGTCAAACTGTAAATCTGAGTTGACGGATATCATCCGACGCATATTTTACTCCCTTTTAATAGTTAAGTTTGCTCGTTGCTGACCATGAGTTTTTTAATTCAAAAAAGATATTTATGAATTCAGTCAGGTTGTTTTTAATTTGGATTATTGTGGTTTCGGTCTCCATATCATGTTCATTTTCAAGACCTGTAGAAAGATCGAGAACAAAGGTCGATTTTGAAGTAGAAAACATTGCAGCCATTCCTGCAGCAGAGCGTACCTATGCCTACTTTCCTTTATTAGAAGGTAAGCGCATTGCAATAGCCGGTAATCACACTTCTTTGATAGGGGCAGTACATCTGGTTGATTCGCTTCAGAATGCAGGATTTCATGTAGAAAAAGTGTTCAGTCCGGAGCATGGTTTTCGCGGAACGGCTCCGGATGGCGCTTACGTGGCCAGCGGTATAGATGAGCAAACCGGTATTAAGGTAGTAAGTCTTTATGGAGCCAGGAGGCGTCCAAACCAGGAGGAACTGGCCGGAATTGACCTGATTCTTGTCGATATGCAAGATGTGGGTGCACGCTTTTATACCTACATTTCGACCATGACTTTGGTTATGCAGGAGGCCGCCAAAGCACAGGTTCAGGTTATAGTACTTGACAGGCCCAATCCCATGGGTCATTTTGTTGACGGACCGGTACTTGATTTGGCCTTCAGCTCTTTCGTTGGAATGCACCCTGTGCCTGTAGTTCATGGCATGACCATTGGTGAATTTGCCCTTATGATCAATGGCCAAGGATGGCTTGGCGGTGGCCTTAAGGCAAACCTGAAAGTGATTCCGGTGGCAAATTATTCGCGCTGCGATTTTTACCAGTTGCCTGTTCCGCCTTCTCCGAATCTCCCGAATATGCGGGCGATTTATCTATATCCTTCGCTTTGCTTTTTCGAGGGGACAACCATCAGCGTTGGCAGGGGAACCGCATTCCCCTTTCAGGTATTCGGTAGCCCAAACTTACCTGCCGACAGATTCACCTTTTCCTTTACCCCGCAAAGCGTAGCGGCTTCAACCAACCCGCCCCTGCTCAACCAGGCATGCTTCGGAAGGGACCTGAGGACGATACCCATCCCGGAGTTGCAAGCCCGAAGACAAATAGACCTGTCGTACCTGCTTGAAGCATTTCGGAGTTATCCCAACAAAGAAAATTTTTTCAACCCCTTCTTCGACCGTCTGGCCGGGACCAACTTGTTGCGAAATCAGATCAAAGCCGGGCTGAGCGAGGAACAAATCCGTTTGTCGTGGAAGCCGGGTCTGGAGGCCTTTAGAAAAATCAGGGCCAAATATCTGATATATCCTGATTGCAAGTGATTTAACTCTTTATGGCCCATTTATGAGCACCATCAATGCCGCATGGAAATGGTATCTCGGTGAACTTAGCAGGAGTTTTCCTGAATATGAAGCCAAGGCCATAGCACGGGAAATTTTTGAACATTTTTTCAACATGGAACCCGCTTATCGTGCTCTGAACCCAACGGCCCATTTTAGCCAGGAGAATTTGCTGCTGCTTCAGAATACCCTGGAGAAATTATGTAACAATATCCCACTGCAATATGTTACCGGTATTGCACAATTTTGCGATCTGACAATCAGGGTAGATCACAGGGTGCTTATTCCCAGACCGGAAACAGAAGAACTCGTATTGTGGGTGCATGATGTGCTTCAAAAGGAGTATTCAAGCCAGTTGGCAAAAATCAGAATCCTCGACGTATGTACAGGAAGCGGTTGCATTGCCGTGACCATGGCTGCGAAATGGCCAAACGCAGAAGTGTATGGTTGCGACAATTCGCTTGAGGCACTGGAAGTAGCTAAAAGCAACGCTCTTGAAAATGAGGTAGGTGTTGATTTTTTTCCATGCAATGTTCTGACCGAAAATATTGGCCTTGCAGGGCTCGATGTGGTAGTTGCAAACCCTCCCTATGTAAAGTTAAGCGACAAGTCCATTTTGAGACCTAATGTTGTTGAAAATGAGCCTCATGCTGCTATTTTTGTGCCCGACAACGACCCGCTGGTTTTTTACAGGCAAATTGCTATGAAGGCCTTTGTATGCCTGAAACCGGGAGGATGGCTTTTCTTTGAAATTAATGAACTTTTCCCGGCAGAAACCTCGCATTGCATAATGGAGGCCGGTTTTAAAGATATTGTAGTCAGGAACGATGTGAACGGGAAACCACGTATGGTGATGGCCTGGAAACCAAACCCGGATTAAATTACGCGCTCCTTCACCAGGGAAAAACTAATTTTGCAGGGCAGATAATCCATTTCCCAATTAAAACGAAAGATTGATGGAAGCAATGAGATCCAGGGAAAAACCCTTTAAGTTTTGGACATTTTCCGTAACGGCAACCCTCTTTTTATTGATTTTGTTTTTGATTGTATTTTTTCTGTACCAACGGCAGATTATTGTTTTACCAGAAAGAATCAGTTCGGCGATAAACACCATCTTGCTTTTTATTTCCACACTTTTTGGGATTACGGTATTGTTTAAACTGACCGGCAATTATGTAAAAAGGTTTTTTGACGAACCCGAAGAACGGATTTTCTACAAAAAAATGTACAGTTGGACCCTCTATACTTTGTGGGTATTGTTTATGTTGAATCATTTTGGGGTTTCCCTGGCAAACCTGACGTTGGTTTTGGGTTTAATGGCTACAGGTTTGGCCTTTGCTGTGCGTGATGTACTGCTTCTGGTATTTGCCTGGATGATTCTGCTCCGCAAAAAACCTTTCAGGATTGGAGATTATATCAAGATTGGCCAGGAAGAGGGAAAGGTAAAGCATATGGGCACCTTTTATGTATTGCTCGACAAAACACATAATATGCCCGAAGATTATATAAGGGTACCCAACCGCATTTTTTTAGAACAAAGCATAATCAATCTGGGAAAAAATTATTTTTATGAGCAGATCCAGTTTCCCTTGTCAGGAGTACCTGAGGAGTGGCAGAAAAAAGTTCAGGTCCTGAAAAATTTCATACCCCAGGTCAGCGGGAAGAACATCCATACCAATGTGTTTATTGATATGAGAAGCGAAAAACTGGTGTTGGTGGTGGAGTATATCGTCAGTTTTGAGCTGCGGCAAAAGATAAGATCGGAGGTAATAGAAATGATTTTTGACCGGCTAAAGGGTTATGTGCTATCGGCTAATCCTACTTGATCGAAACGGTGCCTGACATCAAATGGCTGATGATCGCGGCATAGACTCAAGCTGCAACCTCACCTTCTCATCACTTCCTTAATTTTAACACCAATATTTGCGGGAGTTTCCGCATAATGTACACCGCAGGCAATCAGGATTTCCTTTTTGGCCTGGGCTGTGTCTTCTTTGCCTCCGATAATAGCTCCTGCATGGCCCATGGTGCGGCCTTTGGGTGCCGTTGCTCCCGAAATAAAAGCCACCACAGGCTTGGTGCCGTGATCGCGAATATAATAACCCGCCTCGGCTTCCATGAGCCCTCCGATCTCACCAATCATTATGATTCCCTTGGTTTCCGGATCGTTCATAAGCAACTCTACTGCCTCTTTCAGGGTGGTTCCGGGGATGGGATCGCCTCCTATGCCTATACAGGTCGATTGTCCCATGCCAAGCCTGCTTACTTGGTTCACTGCTTCATAGGTTAGGGTGCCTGAGCGCGATACCACACCTATGTCGCCTTTCCTGTGTATAAACCCCGGCATGATGCCAACCTTAGCTTCTCCCGGTGTAATTACTCCCGGGCAGTTCGGACCTATAAGCCTGCAAGGTTTCGTTTTGAGATATTCTTTAACGCGTACCATATCCTGAACCGGAATGCCCTCGGTAATGCACACAATAAGCCCAATACCGGCATCGGCTGCCTCCATGATGGCATCTGAAGCCCAGGCGGGGGGCACAAAAATGATGCTCGTATCCGCACTTACTGCATTGACGGCATCGAGAACGGTGTCGAAAACCGGCCTTCCGAGGTGCTCCCTGCCACCCTTTCCGGGAACCACACCTCCAACCACCCTGGTGCCGTAATCGATCATCTGGGTGGCATGAAAAGTGCCTTCAGTGCCGGTAAAACCCTGAACAATGACTCTCGAATCCTTGCTTACTAGTACGCCCATGGATAATACTTTTAAAAATTACTTCAAAAATACAGTTTTCCAGCGAACCGGCCCAAAACCATGTAGTGCAGGCCTGGAAAATTTCTTCCGTTTGTGTATTTGATTTAAATTTGTGAGTAATCCAACAAGGGAGGCCTCCATGAACCCCACCGCAACTGTTGATACGATCTGTGCCCCGGCTACCGCTCCGGGAGTGGCAGCACTGGCTATTGTAAGGCTTTCGGGCCCCGAAGCTTTTTCGATTGCCGCAAAGTGTTTTATACCCAATCGGGGCGAAAAAACCTTCCACGACATCCCTGCACGCCATGTAACCCTGGGCATGCTGGCTGCCGGAGAGCAACCGGTCGATGAGGTACTGCTTACCAAATTTGTAGCCCCCCAATCGTATTCGGGCGAAAACATGGTGGAAGTTTCCTGCCACGGGTCGCCTTATATCGTACAGGAAATCATACGCTTGTTTATCGACCTGGGCGCCAGGACCGCCAGGCCAGGCGAGTTTACCCTCAGGGCATTCCTCAACGGACGCATAGACCTCTCGCAAGCCGAAGCCGTGGCCGACCTGATCGCTTCCAACTCTGCCGTTTCGCAAAAAATGGCTTTCAGGCAGATGCGCGGGCATTTTTCGTCGGCCATAAAAGACCTGCGCCAGCAACTCATTAAATTTTCCGGACTCATCGAACTGGAACTCGATTTCAGCGAGGAGGACGTTGAGTTTGCCAACCGCACCGACCTGCTCCATCTCCTCAATGCGATCGAAGCCGAAACAGACCGCCTGAAACAGTCTTTTTCGATGGGCAATGTCCTGAAGCATGGAATCCCTGTGGCCATCATCGGCAAACCGAATGTTGGAAAATCGACCCTGCTCAACGCCCTGCTAAACGAAGAACGGGCTATTGTATCTGAAATACCCGGCACCACCCGCGATGCCATTGAAGATACCGTTACCGTAAAAGGCGTGGCTTTCCGGTTTATAGACACCGCCGGCCTGCGGCATACCCTCGACGCCATCGAAACCGTTGGCATCAACCGGACCTATCAGAAAATCAGTCAGGCTGCCATTATCCTGTACCTTTTCGATGCCAGCGACACCACCTTCGATGAGATTACCGAAATCATCAGGGAGTTCCGCGAAACCGTGAACGACGACACCAAACGCCTTATCCTGATCGCAAACAAAATAGACCTGCTGGAGGAGATTCCGAGCCACTTCAAAAACCTGGTCGAACTGGAAACCATTTTTGTATCGGCCAAACGCAAAGAAAACATTCATCAGGTGTTCGACAGCCTGCTGGGCTCCCTGAAAACCCATTCAGAGGAAGAGAACCAAACCATTGTGAGCAACAGCCGGCACTACGAGGCGCTCGTGGGTGCTTCCGGTGCGCTGGCCGAAGTACGCAAAGGAATTGCCGCAAACCTTTCGGGCGACCTTCTGGCCATCGACCTGCGTACCGCCATCTACCACCTGGGCAGCATCACAGGAGAGGTATCCAACGAGGAGATATTAGGTGAAATTTTTTCGAAGTTTTGTATCGGGAAGTAGAAAGCAAAATGTCAAAACCATTAAAATTCTAATGGTTTTAACAGTCAATTAATATGCTTATTGCGATTCGGAGGTTATTATAATCGTGCAACTTTTCTGGGTTTCGCAAAATCGTGTACCCTTATGTGCCTAATTCTATACTTTTTTTCAGACATTTACTTCTTCTAAATCTCTTCGTTTTCTGATAAGATTTTAAGATTCTAACATTTCCTATTCCGCTAAATCCAGAAGAGGTTCTCAAACGCTTTAAAATTCGAGTTATACCTCGGGTTAAACAACTTCAATTCCATTTTCGCGATTTTTTCAAAAAAGGAAAAAAAGAAAATAATTGCAAAAGGTAGCGTTTTTCACTACCTTTCGCAAAAAATTACTCTTTTGGAAAACTCAAAGCAATTTAAAAGTGTAGAAGAATGGACAAACCACCTGTTGGCTCAGGGTAAATATGCGTTTTCTCTAAACCAGCTCCGGGTAGCTTTTCCTGAGCAATCCGAGGCAGCCAATAAATCGGCTCTCAACCGATTGGTCGATAAAGAGCAGATTATTTCAATTCATAAAGGTTATTACCTTGTAATAACTCCACAATACAGGTCAAAAGGAATCTTGCCCCCAGTCTTGTTTCTTGATGCATTTATGAAGGAATTAGACAGGCCATATTACTTGGCTTTGTTGAATGCAGCAGCTTTTCATGGAGCTTCGCACCAGCAGCCGCAGGAATTTTTTGTAGTAACCCAATTTCCGGTACTGCGGCCCATGCAAAAAAAAGGATTGAAAGTAAATTACATTAGCAGGAAGGAAATTCCCGAATCATTGTTGGACACCAAAAAAACAGAAGCCGGATATTTAAAAATTTCCAACCCGGCTTTAACATCAACCGATCTGATACAGTACGCCAAGCGTGTTGGTGGAATTAACAGGGTAGCAGCCGTATTGGCTGAATTGGCTGAAAGCATTAAACCCGATGCTTTTGATACAAATTTGTTGCAGCATGTTCCTGTAACCGCTTTGCAGCGATTGGGCTATTTGTTGGATAGAGAACTTGATAACCCAATGCTGGCCAATGCCTTATACGAGGCTTTGAAAAAGAACAATGCCCCATTGTTTCGGATACCGTTGAAAGGCAGCGCCCCGGCAAAGGGCTTTGTTACTGACGATAGATGGAAGGTAATAGCAAACACTACCATTGAACTTGACGTATGATACCTCAGGCATACATAACAGAATGGGCCAATAAGGTGCCCTGGCAAACCAACGAACAGGTAGAACAAGACCTGGTAATTTGCCGTGCCTTGGTAGAAATTTTCTCTGACGCATGGCTGGCTTCCAGGTTAGCGTTCAGAGGCGGAACAGCCTTGCACAAATTGTATCTGCAGCCCCAGCCCAGATATTCTGAGGATATTGATTTGGTTCAGATACGAGCTGAGCCAATAAAGGAAACCATCAAGAGATTGCAGGAACGGTTGTCCTTTATAGGTAATTGCACAGTTGCACAAAGGGCAAATAACAACACACTAAAATACCGCTTTGAATCTGAGTTCCCACCTCTTCAAAACCTTCGCATTAAAGTGGAGATCAATTGCAGGGAACATTTTACCGTTATGGGTTATCAGCAGACTCCGTTTCAGGTAAACTCTTCCTGGTTCACAGGTGCTTGCAACATCACTACCTACACATTGGAAGAATTGCTTGGAACAAAACTGAGGGCTTTGTACCAACGCAAAAAGGGCCGTGACTTGTACGATATTTACAAGGCGCTGGTGCAAGTCCCCGAAATGAATAAAGAGGCAGTAGTGCAGTGCTATCAGTCCTATATGGAATTTGTGTCAGGTGAACCCCCAACTCAAAAAGTTTACCTGCAAAACATGCAAGCCAAAATGCAGGACGATGAGTTTAGTGGTGACATAGCAGCCCTTATCCGACCAACAGAGCAATATGATCAGCAGAAAGCGTTTGACTTGGTTCGCAACCAAATCCTGGAAAAAATTGATGACAGCCTGATTGGGAGAATTAGAAACAAGTAAAAAATTAATTTATGCCAATAGAGCCTGGAATAATAGTCAAAACCCTTATCCCTTCTGAGCCAGTAACGGTAAACCAGATACAGCCTTTGGGTTCAATGGTTTCAATGAAATATATCGGTGTGAATTCCAATAATCAGCCGCGCATAACCTCTGAAATCAGGCTTTTTTTGGTATCCGTATCTGACCTGACTGCTTTCCTCCGGCTGGTAGTCCGTACCACAGCATCACTTTGCCAGTTCGGCAACGGCTTCGATGGCGGCAGCCATTTCGCTTTTTGTGTTGAAATAGCTGATACCAAACCTTACTGCACCAAGAGGATAAGTACCCAATGCCTGATGAGCCCAGGGGGCGCAATGCAGGCCGGCACGGCATGCAATATCATACTTTGATTCCAGTGCTGCTGCCACATCTTGCGGTTCCCAGCCATCTATATTAAAAGAAACCAGGCCAATCCTTTTGCCTGCGTCGGGTGTTCCATAAACAGTTACCCCGGGAATACCCGAAAACCCTTTTAATAAAAAGTCCATAAGCATCAGTTCCTGGTTGCGAATTTTTTCCAGGCCTTCTTGCAAAATAAATTCCACCCCGGCCTTAAGGCCTGCTATGCCTATGGTGTTGGGTGTACCCGCTTCGAGTCGATCCGGATAATGCACCGGCTGGAAAGGTTCTTGCGATTGGCTGCCTGTACCGCCTTCTCTGAGAGAAGTGATTTCCACACGGTCGTTGATCACCAGAAGGCCTGTTCCCGGAGGTCCCAAAAGGGACTTATGGCCCGGGCAGGCCAGGATATCAATCTGCATTTCCTTAATATCTATTGGTACTACCCCTGCTGTTTGTGCTGCATCGAGGAGGAAAATTACATTATGCCCGGAGGCTATGGCACCGATCTCCTTTACAGGTTCAAATGTCCCCAGCACGTTGGACGCATGTGTCAATACGATCAGTTTTGTTTCCTTACGGATCAGTTTTCTAATCTCATCCGGATCGATCCAGCCGTTGGCAAAATGGGAAACTCTTGAATAGGTTACACCTGCCTGGGCCAGCCTGTTCAAAGGCCTGCTGACCGAATTGTGCTCCAAACAGCTTGTTATTACATGATCGCCTGCGGAAAGAAGCCCTTTTAATGCGATATTGAGGGCATCGGTACAGTTAAGTGTAAAAACTATGTGATCGGGAGAGGGGGCATTAAAAAAATCTTTCAGAACGCTCCTGGCCTCCCTGATGGTGCTATCTGCTTCCACGGCCATCCTGAAAGAAGACCGTCCTGGATTGGCGCCCTGGTTTCTGATAAAGGCATCCATGGCCCGGTAAACTGCCTCCGGCTTGGGAAATGAGGTTGCTGCGTTGTCGAGGTAAATCATATCCTATTCCTAAACTCCGATATATCGTGCATATAAGGTTCGGGCTATCTTTTCATTGGAGGTGCCCTTGATGAGTACCCTGCCGTCGGGAAAGATAACCATCTGGTACTTTCCTGTGGTAAATTTCAGTAAAAAATCATTGGCCGTTACTTCGCCCAGGGGAAGCAGTTTCTCACGGAGATCTTCGAGTGAAAGATTCAGTTTTTCAGGCGGCAGCACCTGTACCGCATCGCGCCCGCAGAGGTACGTGCAGTATTGCTGCTTTTTTCCTGCCAAAAGGGTAAATGAACCTTTTGCGCAAACAGGACAATGCTGGTCCCTTACCACCTCCAACTGCGTAAAAATGTTTTCCCAAAGGTCAATAAAAAGGAGTTTTTCGCGCAAGGACTTCACCGACCCGGTTAAAAGCTTCAGCGCCTCCGCAGTTTGTATCGAGGCCACAACATTTACGATAGGACTGATGATTCCGGCTGTATCGCAAGTTTCTCCGGTACCGGCCGATGGGAGTTCGCCCAGAAGGCATGTCAGGCAGGGAGTTTTTCCGGGGATGACGGTAAAAGTAAGTCCGCTGCCGGCCACACAGGCTCCATATATCCAAGGAATATTATTCTTTATACAAGCCTCATTTAGCAAAAACCTGGTCTCAAAATTGTCGGTGGCATCCATTACAAGGTCCATTCCGGCTATCAGGTTCTCAATATTTCTAAAGTTTACATCTTCAACAAGGGCTTCATAAGTTACCCCTGAATTGATTTTTTTTAATTTTTCTACGGCAGCAAGAGCCTTCGGCAAGGTCATGGCAGCATCGTCCTCATCAAAAAGCACCTGTCGTTGCAGGTTCGATTCTTCCACAAAATCCCTGTCGATAAGTTTTAAATGCCCGACTCCTGCGCGGGCAAGGGTGCCGGCGGAAACAGTCCCTAATGCGCCAAGACCGATCACAGCCACCTTGCTGCGCGAAAGTTTTTCCTGTCCTGCCTTACCGATGGGGGCAAATAGCATCTGACGGGAGTACCTTTCCCATGATTTACCGGCATTTTCTGACGTTCGCATGTTGTTCTCCATAAACTAAAATAAAAGGAACATTGAAGGTACCCGTGGTCTTTTAGGTTTTAAGTAAAATCAGGCATTCAAATTTATAGTTTTTTCCCGGCTTCAAAAAAAATGGGTTGGATGTTCGAAAAACTGACAAATAAAACAGATTATCAAGGCTTTGTTCTAAAACAGATATGCATTAACAGCCAACCTTGTGAAAAAAGAATTTGTTGAAACTGAATTGCCAATCAATCAGCAATGTCATTAAGGATGGGCGAATCAAGGCAAAGAATTTTTAACGCAAAGTGAGCAAAGGTTTAAAAACGCAAAGCCTGCAAAGGGAAAGTAGTCTCTTTTTCCTGGCGGGTTCATTTGCGCTTGGAAAC
>DATIKH010000004.1:0-68732 GCA_035477775.1 Bacteroidales bacterium
TCGGATTCTTCCGGCCCGAGGGCGCTTAATCCTAATGGTTGCACCAGATTCTGGTTAAGCTTTTCGAGAAAAGAACGACCGGCAGCCGCTTCCATCACGGCGCTCAGCAGGGTATAGCCAAAGGTGGTATATGAAAATCGCTCACCAGGAGCAAACAACAGGGTGTCGTCAGCAAAAACAGAAAGAGGGGTCAGAACGGACTGATGTCTGATATCACTAAGGAACTCATCTCCCCGGTAATGGCGGATACCCGACGTATGGCAAAGAAGCTGCCTGGTGGTAATCGTACCAATCGGTCCATGAAGCAGTGGCAAATACTCCTTAATGGGTTTGTCAAGGTCGAGTTTTCCGGCTTCAACCAATTGCATTGCCAAAACAGCCGTGATGGGTTTGGAGATGGAAGCAATCCTGTAAAGGGTGTGCGATCCGGCAGGCACCATGTGTTGCAGGTTGGCGTAGCCAAACCCGCCGGTCCACAATACTTCATTTTGAACAGCAATAGCTGCAGAGAGACCGGGAACATTGTTTTCCTTCACGTAGGTTTCAAGAATCCGCTGCGCCTCTGCAAGAGGGTTCTGCTTTTTTACAGGGTCTTTTGGAACTCCACCCAACAGGGTAGTACCGGTCAAAAAAATCAAGCTGAGTAGAAGGGCTACACTATTTTTCATTCGCAAGGATTTTGATTTTTGTTCAAGGATCTTTAATACTGCTAAAAAACACGGTCGGGTAGGTATTAACCTTTAAAGATACTTAAAAACCTTGAAACTTCCGCTTCAAAAACCTTCACAAAAAATCTAAAACCAATCCAGAATGGGCGATTGTAGACCATGGTTTAAGTCTGTTCATAAATCGGGCAAAAATCCGGCATCCTCCCGTTTGATTTTACCTATTTTTACCTGTTAAAATGTTCGAATATGTCTATGCCTTACTTTGCTCATCTCCACGTTCATACACAATATTCTATTCTTGATGGCGCCTCACAGATCGACCCCTTGCTCGAAAAGGTAAAAAGCGTGGGTATGGATGCCATTGCCATAACCGATCACGGCAATATGTACGGCGTGCTCCAATTTACAGAGACGGCCAAGAAAAAAGGCATAAAGCCCATTATCGGTTGTGAGGTTTATGTAGCAGATGGCACCCGGTTCGATAAAAAAGGACGCGAAGACCGAAGTGGTTATCACCTGGTGTTGTTAGCTAAAAACCGCGAAGGTTACGAGAACCTTTCACGGTTGGTTTCATTGGGATTTATTGAAGGGTTCTACTACACGCCCCGTATCGACAAGGAATTGCTCAAAAAATACAGCAATGGTCTGATTGCCTCCTCAGCCTGCCTGGCCGGCGAAATACCTCAGAACCTGATGGATAAAGGACTGGAACAGGCTGGGACGGTTTTACAGGAATTTATTGACATTTTTGGCGGGGATTTTTATTTAGAGCTCCAGAGGCACGGCATTCCTGAGCAGGAACCCGTAAACCAGCAATTGCTGGAGCTTGCAAAGCGACACCAGGTAAAGGTGATTGCCACCAACGATGTGCATTATATTAATGCTGATGATGCACGCGCCCACGATATCCTCATTTGTCTTCAAACGGGCAAAGACCTTGAAGATACCAACCGCATGAAATATTCGGGGCAGGAGTACCTGAAAACAGGGCAGGAGATGGCCGAACTTTTTTCCGACATACCGGAAGCCCTTGAAAATACACGGGAGATTGTAGATAAAGTTGAAAATTTTTCCATCACATCAAAAAAAATCCTGCTCCCCGTTTTTCCCTTGCCCGAAGGTTTTACCAGCGAGGACGACTACCTCAAACATCTGGCCTACCGGGGAGCCCACAAACTATACCATGAAGTAGATGAGGTTCTGTCGCAGCGGATCGATTTTGAGCTTGAAGTAATAAAAAATATGGGGTTTGCCGGGTACTTTCTGATAGTGCAGGACTTTATCAATGAGGCGCGCAACATGGGAGTGTCGGTAGGTCCGGGAAGGGGCAGCGCTGCCGGCTCTGTAGTGGCCTATTGCACGGGAATAACCACGATCGACCCGATAAAATACAATCTGCTGTTCGAGCGGTTCCTGAACCCCGAACGTATCTCCATGCCCGACATCGATATCGACTTCGACGATGAGGGTCGCGATAAGGTTTTGAATTATGTAATCCAGAAGTATGGCTCAGACAAGGTTGCCCAAATTGTAACCTTTGGCACCATGGCAGCCAAATCATCCATCAGGGATGTAGCCAGGGTGCTAAAACTTCCACTGCCTGAGGCCGACAGGCTTGCCAAACTGGTTCCGGAAAAACCAGGCATTACACTTGAAACCGCCTACAAGGAAGTACCAGAACTGGCACAGGCAGTAAAGGATCCAAATCCCCTGATACAGGAAACCCTCAAGTATGCCAAGATTCTCGAAGGCTCAAACCGGCAAACCGGGGTGCATGCCTGCGGGGTTATCATAGGGCCCAGAAACCTGGTGGATTGCCTTCCGCTGAGCACCCAAAAGGACAGTGAATTGCCGGTTACCCAGTACGAAGGAAAGTATGTGGAGTCGGTTGGCATGCTGAAAATGGACTTCCTCGGATTGAAAACGCTCAGCATTATAAATGAGGCAGTTAAGAATGTTAAAAAGACCCGGGGTGTAACAATAGATGTAGAAGCCATTCCGCTCGATGACGAAAAAACCTTCCAGCTTTTTCAAAGAGCAGAAACCATTGGTTTGTTCCAGTTCGAATCGGATGGCATGCGCGAATATCTGAAGGACTTAAAACCTACCGATATTGAAGACCTTATCGCCATGAATGCCCTGTACCGCCCCGGGCCTATGGAGTTTATCCCCACTTACATCAGCCGGAAGCATGGCCGGCAAAAGACCGAATACGCCCATCCCTGGCTTGAGGAAATTTTGAAGCCAACCTATGGTATTATGGTTTACCAGGAGCAAATTATGCAGGCAGCCCAGATCATGGCGGGCTTCTCGCTGGGAAGCGCCGACATACTCAGGAGGGCCATGGGTAAGAAAAACAAGGAAGAAATGGACCGGCAGCGGGCTTTCTTTGTTGATGGGGCCTTAAACAAAGGAATTGATAAGGAAAAAGCCGTAAATATTTTCGAAGTAATGTCGCGGTTTGCCGAATACGGCTTCAACCGCTCGCACTCGGCTGCATATGCAGTGCTTGCCTACAAGACAGCCTACCTGAAGGCCAATTACCCTTCTGAATATATGGCTGGAGTGCTTACCAATAATATTAGCGACTTAAAGAAAATAACACAGATGATGGAGGAGTGCCAGCGCTTGAAAATCAAGGTGCTCGGTCCCGATGTCAATGAGAGCCAACTCAATTTTGTGGTGAACAGCAAGGGTGAAATTCGTTTTGGATTGGGCGCCCTGAAAGGGGTTGGCGAGGCAGCGGTTGAAGCCGTTGTTGAGGAAAGGGATACCAATGGTCCCTTTCGGAATATTTTTGACTTTGCCAGGAGGGTGAACCTGCGAAACGTCAACAAGCGCGTATTCGAATCTATGGCTATGGCCGGAGCGTTCGATTGTTTCGAGAACACCCACAGGGCTCAGTATTTTCACTCAGAAGGCAATGACCAAACCGTGTTTATCGATAAGGTCATAAAGCACGCAAACATCCTTGCGAGCAAAGAAAATGCCTCGCAAATGAATCTTTTTGATGAGAGCCAGGAAGTGGCCATACCGGATCCTATTCTCCCCAGTTGTCCTCCCTGGAGCAAACTCGAAATGCTTAGGCAAGAGAAGGAGGTTACCGGCATGTACATTTCGGGCCATCCACTCGACGATTTCAAGATTGAAATCCAGGCTACCTGCAATGTAACCATAGCCGATCTCGAAAATCTGAATGCCTTGAAAAACCGTGAAATTACCTTTGCAGGAATCATCACTTCGGCCAACCATAAGATCGCAAAAAATGGCAACCCATTCGGTTCGTTTGTAATTGAAGACTATAGCGACTCCATTCAGTTATTCCTTTTTGCCGAAGATTACCTGAAAATGAAACATTTTCTCGAAAATCAAACCTTTGTTCAGGTCAAGGCGAAAGTACAGGAGCGTCGTAACAATGCGCAATCCGAAATAAAGATCAAAAGCATGTGCCTGCTTTCCGACCTGGCAGAAAAGGGATTTGCGGAGTTCACACTGTTTATACCATTAAGCAATCTAACCGATGAGTTAATTGACCAGATCAAAGAGTTGGCCAAAGCACACAAAGGCAAGACCAAGTTTGTGGTTTCAATTGATGATCACAGAGAGCAACTTTCATTGGAAATGGTTTCACGAAGTTTGAAGATCGAACCTGTTGAATTTTTGAAGCAGCTACTCAAAGACCATGAGTTTGTTTACAGGCTCAACGGCAATTAATTTGCATAAACTCGACCTGATTTTTGAAAGTTTTATGAAAGGTTTTAGTGTTTGTTTTAAAAAAATATTTACGTTTGTCATAACACATAAATTTTAAAATTCAATTTCATGGCACTTGAAATTACCGATTCAAATTTTGAAGAGATCGTATTGAAATCGACCAAACCGGTTTTGGTAGATTTTTGGGCAGAGTGGTGTGGTCCTTGCAGAATGGTAGGGCCAATTGTTTCGGAAATAGCCATAGAATACGAGAAAAAAGCGGTTGTTGGAAAAATTGATGTTGACAGCAATCCACAAATTTCGACCAACTACGGAATACGGAATATCCCCACCATACTTTTTTTTAAGGACGGTCAGGTTGTTGACAAGCAGGTTGGCGCCGTTCCAAAGGCTGTGCTGGTGGCTAAATTGGAGAAACTTATTTAGCAGGAGCATTCTTGAAAATGGCTGTCCCAAGCAGGTGGGATGGCCTTTTTTTATAAAATATTGCCTGGTTTTTAGTTTATATTAAGATCGCATCAACCGGTCAGGAAACAAGATATTTTTATTGTTTTCCTGGCAATTTTTATACATTTACTTAGAAATAATAAACAAACTACATGGTGTTTGGTGCAGAAATAAATATTGCCTGCCCTGCTATTGCTCAAATTCTGGTGCTTTTTCAGGGTTTGATGGTAGAAGGATTCAACTTGTATTTTTTGCACCTTGGGTTAGTTGCAGCTCTGGTATTATTGGTTATTTTGATTTACCGGGTGCAAAACAAAAGAAACACGCAGCATGAGTCCCTTCTTGAAAAGCACCTCGAGGAGTTAAAAAAATCAAACCTTGCCCTCGACGAAACCAGACATCAGTTGAAACTTAGGGATAAATTTCTTCAAGAGGCCATGGTGCTTATAGATGAAAACGGTATAGTTTATTATCTAAACAATCAGGCAGCAGAGATTTTTGGCCAAACACCAGAGAAGATTCTTTATCATCCTTTGCCAGCGTGGGTTCGTTCAGAGGCAAGAAATCCCCTGAATACCACCGGAAAACTAAAACCTGGATTGAATTACTCCTCCATGGCGCAATGTTCGGTCGGAGAGAAAATATACTTATTCAAAACAAAATGGAGTTTTTTCCCAACACGCGAAGGGAAGGATGGGGCTGCAGTTGTTTTCATCGATTTTTCGGAACTGCTTGAGGCTGAGAAAAGGTCACAACAACTTTTAATCGAAAAAAATGAGATCAATAAGCAATTGAATTGTCTCTTCGATATATGCGATGTTTCCGGAGTTCCCGACATTACTTTCGAGGGTATTCTCGAAAAGTCTGTGTCCATAATTCCCAATGGATTGAAATACTCCCACGATGCCTACACAGAGATTCAATACGGTAATAAAGTATTGCGGTCGCCCAATTACAAGGAAACCTCCTGGAGTTTTATTGCGCCTATCAAGATCCGAAACAAGAAACTTGGATATGTAAAGGTTGGATACCTTACCGAAAAACCCAACCACAGCCGCGATGCATTTCACCTGAACGAAAAACTCCTGATTAAAACCATCGCAGAAAAACTGGGTCAGGTTATTGAATACCTGAGTCTGGAGCAAAAGTTAGCAGCCTGCGATCCAAAACCTGCCTCACCTGCAAAAAGCCCGACCAGGCAAAAAAAAACGCCCCCTAAAGAATAGGGAGCGCCATTATCATTGGCAGGCAAATCAGTTCACCTGCAATTATTACTGTTGAATATTAACGAATGAACCAGTCCGGTATTTTCCATTATCAAGATTGGCCTTAAGCTTCGAGAAAGATTCCAAGGTGTATTCCACATCTTCAAGGGTGTGCATGGAAGTGGGGATGATCCTGATGATGATGACTCCTTTGGGAACAACCGGATAGCCTACTACCGAGCAAAAAATATTGTAATTTTCGCGGAGGTCGTGAGCCAGGTTGGCAGCTTCTGTCGGGTCGCCATTCAAAAATATGGGTGTAACCGGCGATTCCGTATTGCCAAGGTTGAACCCCCGCTCTTTAAATCCCTTTTGAAGGGCATTGGCAATAGTCCAAAGTTTTGTGCGGTACTCGGGATGCTTTCTTATCAGTTCTAGCCTTTTAAGACCGCCTATTACCAAGGGCATTGGCAGCGATTTGGCAAAGATCTGACTGCGCATATTGTAAGCCAGATAGAAGATTACCTCTTTTGTAGATGCAACGAAAGCGCCTATTGAAGCAAAAGCTTTGGCAAATGTTCCGAAATAGATGTCAACGCCATCCTGAACTCCCAGATGCTCGTCGGTGCCGCCGCCATTCGGGCCCATAATCCCAACGCCGTGGGCATCATCAACCAGCAGCCTGAAATTGAAATCTTTTTTCATTGCAACAATCTCGTCAAGCTTTCCGAGGTCGCCCGACATTCCAAACACTCCTTCGGTAATAACCAGGATTCCACCGCCTGTTTGTTGCGTTATTTTGGTTGCACGTTCCAATTGCTTACGCAAATTTTCCATATTGTTGTGCGGAAACACGAACCTTTTTCCAAAATGTAACCTTACGCCGTCAACGATGCAGGCATGCGATTCGGAGTCGTAAACAATTACATCGTGACGATTAACCATGGCCTCGATAATGGAAACCATGCCCTGGTATCCGAAGTTCAGCAAATAAGCTGCTTCTTTATTTACAAAGGCGGCAAGTTCCCTTTCGAGTTGCTCGTGGTAGTCGCTTTGTCCCGACATCATACGGGCGCCCATAGGATAGGCCATTCCATAATGACTGGCTGCTTCGGTGTCGGTTTGCCTTACTTCGGGATGATTTGCAAGACCCAGATAATTGTTCAAACTCCAGACAAGTTTTTCCTTGCCTCGAAATTTCATACGTGGCGAAATTTCGCCTTCAAGTTTTGGAAAAGTCCAATACCCATGAATGCTCTTGGCATATTGCCCAATAGGGCCCAGATTCTTTGTTGCTTTATCAAAAACGTCCACGTCAGTTATTTTAAATTAATATTACGGGTTTGCAAACTTAATCTTTATTAAAAAAACGACAAATTTTTTTTTCGCTCCTGCTACCGGAGTTGAAACTCAGCAAAGAATTGGGCTAAACAAACAAATTTCCGAAAAATAATTTCGGGTCAGGGCAAATTTGTTCAAATGTATTTACCTCATGCGAATGGCAAACACCCGGAAAATCACCTTGAAATCCCATCATATCGCCAATAACTTGAAAGTGAAGGTGGGGCGGCCAGTTGCCGTTGGCAGGAAAATTTCCGATGCTGCAGAATGGTTCCCCGTGATTTATGGCCATTCCCTGATACAATCCCTCAAGCGATTCGGGCGAAAGGTGTCCGTACAATGTAAAAAACCGGTGCTTTTTTAATTGGTGTTCCAAAATTATCGTAGGCCCGTAATCGCCCAGCCGGTCATTGTTCTTAAAACTATGTACCCTGCCTTGAAGAGGTGCATAAATCTTTTCTCCGGCTTCCGCCCAGATGTCCACCCCAAGATGAATATTTCGGACTTCATCCTGCTTGTTAAAAAACAAATCGCTGACCTTGTATAAGCTCCGGTTTTCCAGGTATCCGCCGTATCCGTATTTCTTCCCATGAGTTTTCAGAAGCATTGCGATGAATTCATTTACCTGCGAAGGGTTAGCAAAATCCATGTGTTCCAAGCTCCTGTTAGCAGAGGAGAAGTCCAAAAAGTAGGTGTTTTCGGCATCCAAATCGGGCAAAAAAAGCGGATGGAATTCTTCTTTTAGGCTGAGTAGGGTTTGATACAATTCCGACATCCTGCAGGTTTATTTAAATTTTTCTTTAAAAACGTTTTCGAGGGCATACAGCTCATCTCGCCAACGGGCAGCTTCCATAAAATCGAGCGCTTTTGCTGCTTTCTCCATTTCTTTTCTTGTTTTATTAATGGCCTTTTGCAATTGCTCCCTGCCCATATACTGCACTACCGGATCGGCGGCAATATCAGGCATTTCTTTTTCGATATAAATTTTGCTGCCAGGCGTAGCCATGCCTGCAACCCTGGTTTGATTGTGAATGGCTTCTACCGATTTCCTTATCTGAGCAGGGGTAATGTTGTTCTCAGAGTTGTACCGGAGCTGTTTTTCGCGCTTGCGGTTTGTTTCATCAATGGTTTGCTGCATGCTCCGGGTAATTTTATCGGCATACATAATTACCAGGCTGTTCAGGTTTCGGGCAGCCCGTCCGGCAGTCTGTATAAGCGACCTTTCCGATCGCAGGAAACCTTCCTTGTCTGCATCAAGAATGGCAACGAGCGACACCTCCGGCAAATCAAGCCCCTCCCTGAGCAGATTCACCCCAATAAGCACGTCAAAGTTTCCCAGTCGCAGGTCTCTGAGAATCTCAACCCTTTCGATGGTATCTACATCTGCATGGATATAACGGGACTTGACTCCGGCATTGGCGAAATATTTTGCCAATTCTTCAGCCATGCGTTTTGTCAGCGTGGTTACCAGGGTTCGTTCATGAGCGTCAATACGGCGGTTGATTTCCTCTAACAAGTCGTCGATCTGGTTTAAACTCGGCCGGACCTCTATGACCGGTTCGAGCAGGCCTGTTGGGCGTATCAGTTGTTCTACTACCACCCCTTCGCTTTTCACCAATTCATATTCGGCGGGTGTTGCACTCACAAAGATGACCTGGTTTACGGCCTTTTCAAACTCTTCGAATTTCAACGGCCTGTTGTCCATTGCTGCCGGAAGCCTGAACCCGTATTCTACCAGGTTTTGCTTTCGCGAAAAGTCGCCTCCATACATCGCCCTGATTTGCGGCATGGTTACGTGGCTTTCGTCAACCACCAACAGGAAGTCATCGGGAAAGTAATCTATGAGGCAGAACGGGCGTGACCCTTCCTTTCGACCATCGAAATACCTGCTGTAGTTCTCAATGCCCGGGCAAAATCCCAGTTCCCTGATCATTTCAAGGTCATAATTCACACGGTCCTCAATCCTCCTGGCCTCCAATTCCCGACCGGTATTCCTGAAAAAAGCTACCTGCTTTACCAAGTCGTCCTGAATCTGTCGTATGGCATATTCCATCCTGTCTTTCGAAGTAACAAAAATATTGGCAGGGTAAATGGCCAGGTGATCCTGCTGTTGAATTTTCTTGCCGCTGATTGGGTCAATGGACTCCAGCGCTTCAACCTGATCGCCCCAGAAATGAATACGGTAGGCAATGTCGGCATAGGCAGGGAAAACATCGAGCGTGTCGCCCCTGACCCTGAAGTTGCCCCTGTTGAAATCGGCCATCGTGCGCGTGTATAAACTTGAAACAAGCCTGTGAAGCAGCTTGTTGCGACTTAAGGTTTCGCCGCGGGTCAGACGGATGATGTTGTTTGTAAAATCATCGGGATTGCCAATTCCATAGATGCACGAAACGGAGCTTACCACAACCACATCACGCCTGCCCGATAGCAGAGTGCTTGATGCACTCAAGCGCAACTTTTCGATTTCGTCGTTTATCGAAAGGTCTTTTTCAATATAGGTGTTGGTTGAGGGAATGTAAGCTTCGGGCTGGTAATAATCGTAGTACGAGACGAAATACTCCACGGCATTTTCGGGGAAAAACTGCTGAAACTCTCCGTAAAGTTGTGCTGCAAGGGTTTTGTTGTGGCTAAGTACCAGCGCAGGGCGTTGAACCTTTTCCAATACGTTTGCAATCGTAAAGGTTTTGCCCGAACCGGTTACTCCCAAGAGGGTTTGAGCCGGTACCCCGTTCTGAATTCCATCGGCAAGCTGGGCTATTGCCTCCGGCTGATCACCGGTGGGCTGAAAATCTGCAACCAGTTTAAATTGCATTCAAAAGCTTTTTTGCAAAAGTACATATTTGCAGGCCCAAAAAAAGAAAGGGCTACCCGAACAGGTAACCCTTTCCCATTAAAGCATTACTTTTTAAAAAACATACCTTATAGTAAGTCCGGCTCCAATCCAGAATCTGGTAACAGGTATCAAGTCGATTGAAGGGATCAGATCAACTCCGATACTGATAGGAATATCTTCGATTTTGTACTCCATACCTACTACCCCAGATGCTCCAAGCACTGTTTGACCTCCCTCAACATCCCAAGATGGATGATAAACCCCATCGTAAAAGCCCACAAAACCACCTCCACCATAATACCATCTCAAACCCGGCACATCAAAAGCACCCACATGACGCTGATACAGAACGGTAAGGAGCAATCCCCTGTGGTGAAATGCTCCAACAAATTCCAAAGCATCGCTGTCTGATAGAAATTGTTTGAAGGACACCCCTGAGAATACGCCTCCGCGAATACCAATCCCCGAATTGTAATCCTGAGCCCTGCCCGCTTGTACCAGCAGAAGGACGAAGCATAAAGACAAAATTATTTTTTTCATTGGCAATAGTTTTAAAAATTAGTTTTAGCGATTCTTGAAGTGAATTATTACTGGTTTTAAAAAACCATAACGAAAACCCAGCACGAAAACGTCCAATATCTGGTATTTATTTCCAGCTTGTTTCAATCTTGTTATTTTAAGAAATTCATAAATTAAATCATTTATCTGCAAGCATTTAGGTCGTATTGCGGATTCAATCTATGTTTTTCGAGTAAACAACAAAATTAATCATTTCTATTAATTGGAAAACTCTAAATCTGACGTTGTTTTTTCTACACTTAAAAAAAGAGCATAAGTCTTTCTCGAGTTACTGCAAATTCAGAATCACGCTTACGGGAAAATGGTCGGAGTAGGTCTGATTTCCGGTTCTGAAATTCACCGGTGTAAATTCGGCACTGTGCATGATATAATCAATTCTAAAACCGGGAATAGCAATCAAATAGGTTCTACCCATTCCAAGACCGCTTCTGAAAGCATCGCAAAGTTCATCGGAAAGTTGTCTGTAAACAAAGGATGTCGGGGTGTCGTTAAAGTCGCCAGTCAAGATAACCGGATACGGGCTGTTTCTGATATGTTCGGCTACTTTTTCCGCTTGGCTTGCCCGCCAGATAAAGGCCCTCCTGAGCCTCCGAAGGATTATCCGGCTATTCTCCTGGAAATTGCCATTCTGGGCTTCATGCAGCGTATTGATCATGTTATCGACAAAGAGGTGATCCTCGCGGCTAAGTCCGATGGACTCCAGATGCAGGTTGTAAACCCGAATGGTATCTTCTCCAATTTTGATATCGGTGTAAATGCATAGGTTTCCGGCGTTTGTTCTGAACATGATCTTGCCCCTGTTCACGATGGGGTAGGCGGAGAAGGTTGCTAACCCGAAGTAATTTTGGTACCTCGAAAATCGGGTATATTCGAAATGCACATGCCTTGCTCGTAAAAAGGTCCGCATGGTGTCTAAGGTTCGGAATTCTCCCTTACGGTCGAGTACAAACTCCTGAAAACTTAGAATGTCAGCATCTTTATTATCAAGAAAATTGAAAATATTGTTTCGGTATGCAAAATTCAACTCCCAACCTGGCATGTAGTTGTAAAGGCCGAAATTCCGTACGTTGTAACTCAGCACCTCCAGGTTCTTTCCTGTTTCGGGCAGGGGTTTATTTACGTCATTAATTTGTAAAAGGTTTCCGACATGGCTAAGCCCTACCAGGATTGTAATGGCCGAAATCCAGAAATACTTTTTCCAGGTCAATAGCCAAAAAACCAAAAACAGAAAATTAAAAAAAAGAAGGGCGGGATAGGCAAGACCCAAAAATGCCAGTGGCCAGAACTTTTCGGGACTAATAAATGCGGCCAGATACGACAGCAACAATATGAATGCCGCAACCCCATTGAAAAACAACAGAACTTTTGTTGTAAAAGGCGGTCTTTTTTTAACGTTTACCACTTACCGATACAAATGAATCAATTCTTTTTGCTTATCCTGAACAACAACTCTTTTTCACTGGCTGTAAGGCTTTCGTAACCTCTTTGAGAAATTTTGTCAAGGATGTTGTCAATTTCTTTTTGCCGCTCCGCCCTCTGAAAATTGTACTCCTCATCGGTCAAAGGCCTGGCGCTTGAATATTTTACTTTCAATTTTCTCCTACGCTTAAACATGCTGCCTAACGAACCCATCCAGCGGTGAATAACCTTTGCCGGATCTACACGGGATTTTACCAAAAGGCCGTATATCAATCCCCAGCAGGCTCCTCCCAGGTGGGCGATATGGCCGCCCGGGTTTCCTCTCTCAATACTCAAAATATCAATTACCACGAAAAAAATTGCCAGGTATTTCAATTTCACCGGCCCCAAAAGGAGCAAAGGAAGCCTGTAATCAGGAGCATAAACTGCTGCAGCAATAAAAATGGAGAGCACCGAAGCCGAAGCTCCTATGGCCACTGCCTGATGCTTCACATCGGCAAAAACCGGAAAAATATTGAATGCTCCGACAAAAAATAAAGCTCCTGCCAAACCACCAAGCACGTATGTAACCGGCAATTGCTTAGCGCCAATAAATTCGCTAAACAACCTTCCTCCAACATACAATACAATCAGGTTGAAAATGATATGAAAGAAACCGTAATGGAGAAACATGTAGGTAAACACTGTCCATGGGCGTGTCAAAATCAAGTCAGGATTCGAAGAGACCCCGATCCAGGCAGAAAGTGCATTGGCAACACCGGGCAAATCCCACAGGAAGAAGATCAAGCGCAAAAAATTGATTGCAAGAAAAACAAACAGATTTATACCTATCAGGAAGCCCAGATTGGGATTGCGGAGAAAAAACTGTCTGATTTCAACCAGCATGAAATTTTTATTTTAAATGACAAGTTTAAATCTGCGGGCGTTTCATTTTGCTCCGCCAGTATAGAATCAGGAAGAACCCGAATACCATCCCGCCAAGATGGGCAAAGTGTGCAATATTTCCGCCAGGGCGGTTTATAATGCCAAAAATCAATTCAAGCGCTCCATAAATCATTACAAAATACTTGGCTTTGATTGGAATGGCAAAGAAGACATAAATAAGCGAATTTGGGAAAAGCATACCAAAGGCCAGCAGAATTCCAAACACGGCTCCAGAGGCGCCTACAACTACCGGGGCATTCAGGAAATCTACCCGGTATTGGTTTATGAAGCCTACCGCTTGCACCAGTGCTTCCTGAGAATCGGTACGCAGAAGTTCATTGTACCTTCCGATAAAGGTATTTAGGGCTGCGTACGACTCGGGCGAAAATGGCTTGATGTGCCCAGCAGCAAAGGCCGCCTGAAGAATTTCGTGTTCGGGATTGGCAATAAATTGATTGATCACATTGAGTGTTGGCAGCATTTGAAAATAAATCACCAGGTAATGTATTATGGCTGCCCCAAAACCTGTAACGAAATAATACAGAAGAAATCTTTTTGGCCCCCAAACATTCTCCAATACATTCCCAAACATCCATAATGCAAACATATTGAAAAAAAGATGGGAAAAACCCCCATGCATAAACATATAGGTAATCAACTGATAAGGTACAAATTCGGTTGCTCCGAAAAAATGTAGCCCAAATATCTGGTATAGGTTTATCCCAAAAGCGCTTTCGAGGGCAAGGGTGGCAAGAAAAAATAACCCGTTGATTATCAATAGGTTTTTAACAACTAACGGTAAAATGTTGAATCCTCCGGGTGCAATTTGCATAGAAACAATATGTAATATTCGAACAATAAATAACCTGACCTTACATTTTTTGGCAGGCGAAAGCCAGGTCTGACAAAATTACAAATTTTAGCTTATTTTAATTGGTCTGCCAATTGGGCTAATGGAATGAGGGTTAAAACCGGTCGGCCCGAAGGGGTCCATTCAGGAGCCGAACAGGCAAACAGCGAATCGGTAAGGTGCTGCATCTCATGTTCCGAAAGCGATTTCCCATGTTTTACCGATAGTTTGCGCGCCATGGAGCGGGCCAGGTTTGTTTGAGTATCCAGTTTGGCGTCAGCCTGATTGATTTTGAAATTTTCTAAAAGGCCCTCGATCAGGTTCTGTATAGGTTCGTTTTCAATAATTTCGGCCGGGACTGCACTTACCACAAAGGTTGTATTGCCCAGGATGTCGATTGCAAAGCCCAGCGCGTTTAAACCGGGTAGCATTTCGATAAGCAGGGCAGCATCCGAGTCAGTAATTACTATGTTTTCAGGAAACAGTAGTTGTTGCGAGGCGGCTTGTCTACTCTCAAACTTTTTCAAAATTTCTTCGAACAAAATCCGCTCATGAGCCCTCTGATGATCGATCACCATAATTCCGGATTTTACCGGAACCAGGATATATTTCTTAAAAACATGTAAAAACTTCTTTGAAGTATCCTGTTCTTCCTGAGGGTCCCATTTGGTAGGCAGGATGGTTCCCTGCTGGCCAGGTTCTGCCGGAGGAGTGCTTGAAGGCCCATCTGTCGGTTCACTTTTCTGATGAAAAAGTGTTTCCCATTGGGCAGGGTTTATGCGGGTTGTCAGGTTTCCGGGCAGCCTTGATGATGGTCGGTCGGTGTCGAAAGGGTTGTAATCAGGGTTAACGGTAATACCGGGCACTGTTATGGGTCTGGCTGCCGGAAAGACCTGGCCGTCGAAGGCTGTTTCCCGTTCAAAATCAAGTGTTGGAGCAATGTTATACCGTCCCAGCGATCGCTTAACGGCCGATTTCAGGATTTCGTAAATACTGCGCTCATCCTGGAACTTTATCTCCGTTTTGGTCGGATGCACATTCACATCTATTTTCGATGGGTCGGTTTCGAGGAAAAGAAAATAACCCGGAAACACATCATCTGGTATCAGCTCCCTGAATGCCATTTCCACGGCATGATTCAGGTACGAAGACCTGATAAAGCGCTTGTTAACAAAGAAATACTGCTCACCACGTTTCTTTTTGGAAAATTCCGGTTTAATAACATATCCTGAAACGGCAACAATTTCAGTGGTTTCATCCACAGGAACCAGTCTGTGGTTGTATGCGGAACCTGAGATGCTGATAATACGCTGTTTCAAGTTCGATTTTTCGAATTGGTGGGTAAGCTCTCCATCCTGGTAGTACATGAACGAAACTTCGGGATAGGCCAAAGCAACCCTCGTAAGTTCCTGTAAGATATGCCCTTTTTCAATGGCATCACTTTTTAGAAAATTGCGACGGGCAGGGGTGTTGTAAAACAGATTTTTTACCGAAATGCTTGTGCCGGCCTGGCATTGGCACGGCTGCTGCAGGAGAGTCGTAGAACCTTCGATGATAATCTCGGTTCCCAGAGTAGCATCATGCCTGCGTGTTTTAAGTTCTGTCCGCGATATCGCTGCAATAGAGGCCAAAGCTTCGCCTCTGAAACCCATGGTGCGTATGGAAAACAAGTCGCTTGCCTGGCTGATTTTGGAAGTAGCATGGCGCTCAAAGCACATTCGTGCATCGGTTTCGCTCATTCCCGCGCCGTTGTCGGTTACTTGTATGAGTGTACGCCCCGAATCTTTAATAATCAGTTTAATTTGAGTAGCTCCCGCATCAATGGCATTTTCGAGCAATTCCTTTACAGCAGAAGCAGGCCTTTGAATTACTTCGCCGGCAGCTATCTGGTTGGCTACCGAGTCGGGAAGCAGTTTTACAACATCTGTCATTCAGAAGCGCTATCAGCAATTAAGTGTTATCTGAAAAAAATCAGATAGAAAAGAACGGCAAGGGCTACCAAAATGATTACCAGCCGTTGGTTCGATACTTTCCGTTCGATGGCACCGGAACTCCTTTTCCACCTCAAGTGCATTCGATCGCGCAAGCCTTGTTCGTAGTTATCGGGATTATTTTCGACGGCGCTCTTGAGTTTTTGCTCCCGTTCTTCAGCCTTTGGATCATAAAAAACAGGCCGGTAATTATACCTTTTGTTTTTTGGTGTTTTGAAAAATGTTATGGCCATAATGGCTTCAGGATTGATTTGATGTTTCAAATATAATCATTTTCCAGGTCTTCGCCTCGGTTTGGGGTTAAAACCTGTATGCAATAGAAAAGGGCTCCCTGTTGGTGAAGCCCTCTTAAGTGCATTGGTGTTTTGGTTATCAGGCTCTTTTTAACGCCGGGTAGTACTGCTGGATGAGGTAAAAACCCCCAAAAAGCACTCCGCTATAAAAAAGGTCGCCCAAAAGCGTCATATGAAAAAATGGAATTGCTGCCACATAACATTGCACCAGGCCCTGGACCGTCGTCGGGTACATGGTGCCTGACAGCCATACAGCCAGGTTGGTCAGAACAAAGAAAACCAGTGAGCCAGCAATGGCTCCTCCACCTACCGAAACAATTTTGACATTGTTCCTCAAAAGACCTCCAATCAAAACTACAAGTACGAAACTAATATAAACTGGTACCATCATATCGTGAAATCCCAACAGCAGGTCGCTAAAAAGCAGGGCTGCAATAGGAATTGATAAAGCCAGCCACCTGTTGGTAAAATGAGCGCCTGCAAAAAGTGCCAAAGCGCCAATTGGTGTAAAATTCGGATAGTGGGGTACCAGGCGCATAAGAGCAGCAAACAGGACGATGCCCAATATTACCAAAACCTTGGGAGTGAAAAATTTTCGAATCATTGGTAGGTTAAATTGTGTTAAAAGTTGTACTGTGAGCGCAAAATTATAAAATCATTTTAACTAACAACATTTACAATGGTATTTTGTTTTTTCTTTGCGAACTATGTATAGGACCGATGGAAGGTACGGGTTTTTCCTACCAATAGAAACTAAAACGCATCATTTCCGTGGAAAATTTTTGGCTGCATTTGCTCGATTGGTTTTTCTTTTTCTTTCACCTGGCATTGGTGTTATTCAATCTTTTAGGTTGGATTTGGAAAAAAACCAGGTTGTGGAATCTTATTGTTCTTCTGCTTACCCTTTTCTCCTGGTTTGGTCTGGGAATTTTTTATGGTTTTGGTTTTTGCCCCATTACTGAATGGCATTGGCAGGTACTCAGAAAACTTGGGCAAACCGGTTTACCTGATTCTTACATCAGTTACCTCATTTACCGTATTACATCATTCTTGCCGCCTCAGCTTCTGGTCGATTATGCCACCCTGATTGGCGCATTACTTGCTTTCATTGTTTCTACCTACCTGAATAGTCGTGATTGGCTTGCCAGAAAAAAAATGGTGAATAAAACCAGATGACCTGCATCAAGGACATCAGCCTTTTTTTGTAACCAGCACTTTGTCAATACGTTTCCCGTCAATATCCACTACTTCGAATTCGAATTCCATAAAAGCAAATTTTTCGCCAAGGCCGGGGATTTTTCCGGTATGATGGATTACAAAACCTGCTACGGTTGAATAATCGGTTGTTTCGAAGTTGATTTCAAATCCAGGTATTACTTCGCCAAGTGTTTCTATGGGAGCATCGCCGCTCACGAGAATGGATTTGTCGTCGCGAACAAAAATATCGGGATCGAATGGATCGCGGTCATCGGGGACCTGCCCCAGAATATGTTCAATAATGTCGTGAATGGTTATAATTCCTTCAAATCCACCATATTCATTTACTACGCAGCAAATATGTGTTTTGTTTATTCGAAGCAAATCGAGCACTTTCTGGGCGTCGGCGCTTTCGGGTACAATTAGTGGTTCAATGATGATGTCGTTGATACTGAAGCTACCTGACGAAGAAAGAGATCTGTAAAAATCACGTAGATAAACGATACCTACAAAATTTTCCGGATCACTATGGAAGCAAACTATTTTGCTGTGCCTGGCCTGTAGAAGCGATTCCTTTAATTCTTCTTCAGGTCGGTTTACATCAATACACTCCACTTCGGTGCGGTGGGTCATAATGTGTCGGGCTTTTTTATCAGCAAAATGGAATACCTTTTCGTGCATTATATTTTGCTCCCTCTCAATAACCCCTGAAGTAGAAGCTAGTTTCAACATGTGCCTGAGCTCGGTTTCCGAAACATGTTCGGTCAACTTTTTTATACCCAAGGCTTTGCAAACCAAAGAGGTTGATCCCGACAAAAGCCTTACAAAAGGATAAAAGGCAGTACTGAAGAACAAGATCGATGGCGCCACGCGCACAGCAATCTTTTCGGGGTTGTTCAGGGCAACAGTTTTAGGTACCAATTCTCCGATTACAATGGAAACATAAGTAATGATAACAACCGTAATGATTAGGGCAACTTCCTTGGCCACAGGGGCAGTAATTGCGAACTGCAGAAACCAGGGCGCTATATCATCGGCGATATTTATTCCACCATACACCCCGGTTACGATACCAATCAGGGTAATACCTACCTGGATTGCCGATAGAAAATTTTCCGAATGGGCCAATAAGTCGAGAGCAACTGCTGCCCCTTTGATTCCTTCTTTCTTTTTTTGCTCAAGTCTGCTCTTTTTTGCCGATACCAGAGCAATCTCAGATAATGCAAAAAAGCCGTTCAATAAAATTAAAAAGGATAAAACGATGAATTCCATAAAGTAGAACAGATGGAAATAATGCAATTTATAAAACAGTCAGCACCTGAATTATAATGCTGATGCTTTACAAAAAAAAATCAAGAACTTTTTTCCGAGAGTGAAAAGAGGAATAAACGGTTTAATCGAAAAGCTCCTTCAACCAGTGCTTTCCTGGCCTGTGGTGGCGTGGATCATGGTACCTTGGGTCGTTGTACCGGGGATCGTTATAGCGGGGGTCCTGAATTCTTGGGTCAGGTGGTCTGGTGTCGCGGCGCGGTTGGTCCTCGGCTGTAGCCTTGTCAAGAATTTTATCGAGTTCGCCACGGTCAAGCCATATTCCCCTGCAGTTTGGGCAATAATCAATTTCAATCTTACTGCGTTCCGACATTACCAGGTCGGTATTAACACACACTGGGCATTTCATTTTCGGTTTTTTTACAGGTTACTTAGGTTTTGAATAGATTCATAAAATTACAAAAAATAGTAACACTTACAAATTCATAAACCGAAAGGCTACAAATATTGTAACCTTTGGAACAAAGTCGTTGTATGTCTGAAGCCCACTTAGGCTATTTAAACCCGAAAAGCACCGGAAAAATGAAAACCACAATCATACACCACAGTATGTAAAGCGGCAGGAATGAAGCTATGCTTTGCTCCACATGCCTCAGTTTTGAACTTTCCTTAAAGGCCACGAAGAGTTTGCTGGCAACAAGGATAAGGTTGGCCAAAACTAAAATGTTGGCACCCAAAACAGCCAGCCGGTTTGGTGTGATTCCCCATTCCGAAATCCGGAAAGCGATGGCTGATAAGGCAATGCCGCTCAAAATGATGGTTACGGCCGATAAAACCGTGAGTAATGCAATACCTGCCTTGCTTTTGGAATTGTCTGAACTTCCCGAAATAGAAAAATAAATTATTGCAAGCACGCCAATGAGCAAGGCATTGAAGATCAAGAGAAAATCACGGTCGTGGTAGGGATTTTTGCCGGTAGCCACCACCGCCACAAGATACACAACCAGCGTAACAAGCACCAGAGGGGTAAATATTCTGGCAATTACAGGCGAAATATTGTTGACCAGGTTGGGGTTTGTCTGAACAAGGAAAGTTCCTGCTATGGGTACTATCGCCATCCCTGAAATTACTACGTATTGAAAGTAAAAATCCTCAATGTCGATTTGGATCAGCGAGAACAACCCCATAGTAATGCCGGTGAGCAGACCCCCTGCGATAAACAGCATGGCCGAAATCACCAGCAAGTTTCCGTTGTATTGCAGAAAATCCACACGTTTCTGAAGTTCTTTCAGGTTTCCACCCACAAAGGCCAAGCCGAGCATCGACCACAAAAACAGGGGCAGGTGCAGAGAGGCCAGTATCAGGGTGTCGCTTTGCTGATCGCCCGGAAGCAGGTTGATGTAACATGCAGAAATGACAAAGGCACCTGCTATTCCAAGCAGGAATTTCACCGGCACCCTGTTCTTCCAGGCAAAATACGCTGTAAGCATCGGAAACACCACAAAACCCATGTTGCGAAGAAAGAACCTCTCGGGGTCTATGCCTGCAATCTCAGGAATTTGTGCAATCAGAATTGCAACCACCGAAACCATCAACACAACGATTTGTTCTGTTCCGGTTCCCCAAAAGATGGATTCCTTCGAAATATTTAACCGAGCATTCCAGATCTTGGCAGCACTTTGCTCCTTTATACCTTCATAAATCTGATTGAATTCCCTTTTAAATGCCTTTTTATTTGTCCGATACAATAGCTCCAATTGGTCGGGATGATTCAGATAGCTTAGAATCTCCTCTTTCAAATTATCCGATCCACTTTTTTGGTCAGATTCAAAATTTGTGTTCATTCTTTAAAATTTTCAGGTTAATGTAGGGCCGAATCAATTATTAATATCAGCCCGATATTTTAATCAATTTCTCTAGTGCATCCAAATGCTCTTTGAAGGCTTTTTTGCCATTGTCGGACGCAGCGTAGGAAGTGTTTGGTTTTTTACCAACAAATTGCTTTTTGACAAGGATAAAATTCAGTTTCTCTAAAGCCTGGATATGGCTTGCCAGATTTCCGTCGGTAATCTGCAATTGCTCCTTTAAGGTTCCAAAGTCAGCAAAGTCATTAACGCATAGGATCGACATGATTCCCAGGCGCACCCTGCTTTCAAAGGCCTTATTCAAATCTTCAAGTAAATTTTTCACCTCTCGTATTTAAAATGCATTGCAATTCCATATACAATGTGAAGCACTCCGAACCCGAATCCCCAGAACAAAAGGCCATAATCCGGCACTGCAGTGGCAACCAGGCCGGTGATGATTACCGAAATGCCCAGAAAACGGATGTCGTTAAGCGTGTATTTACTCGCATTAACCATCGCAAGACCATAGAATAACATGGTAGCCGGAGGTACCAGGGCAACCAGGCCCTGCAAAAGGAGTATCATGCAAAAGATTCCACCCATTGCCAGTGGTAACAAAAGATTGCCCAGCATGCGCTTTGCTGTGGCATCCCAAAAGGGGAGCCCTGCTTTTTTCGCTTTTCTGCTGGCCAGCCACCCGGCAGCAATCAATGCAATCGCCAGTACAACGGCAGCACTGCCCAACAACGTTTTAAAAAAACCAGGATTTGGTGCGCCAAATTCATCAGTAGCCAAACGGTAGTATCCAGGTTCGAACAGGGGAATATCAAGAAAAAAATAAACTGCCGTAACACCTGCTATTGCAGCTAATCCGGCTACAACACCCGAAAGGCCGCTCAGTGACAAAAACCTCGACGACTGTTCCATCAGCGACCTTATTTCTCGCAATGTTTCCAACTGCTCTTGTTGCTTATTCATATTTTTTGTTGTTAAAAGTACTTTGCGGCACAAAGTTAAAAAATATTTTTTTACTATTGAAAAAACTTTAAAATTTTTTCGGTTTTATTTGGTGTCGTCAATTAATCCTTTAGTCGGTAGACCAAGTAAATGAACTAAGTTTGCGCTCTTTTAATACATGAAAGTGGCATCGCCAAATGAGTAGAATCTGAATTTGCGTTCGACGGCAAAAGAATAGGCTTCGCGGATCAGTTCGATACCGGCAAAGGCCGAAACCAATACCAGGTGCGATGACCGGGGCAGGTGCAGGTTGGTGATGAACCGGTCTATGACTTTAAACCGGTATCCGGGGGTTATGAAAAGGTTTGTAGTTCCTGCAAAAGGCATTACCAGCCCGTTGGGAGTTGCAGCCGACTCCAGGGTGCGTACCACATCGGTACCGCAGGCAATTACCTTGCGGCCGCTTTTTTTGGCCTGATTGATGGTATCGGCTACTTCCTGATTAACCTGAATGATTTCGACAGGCATCTTGTGCATTTCGAGCGATTCGGCCTTGATTGGCCTGAAACTTCCAAGGCCCATGTGCAACGTGGTGAAAACGATCGTAACGCCTTTAGCTCTCAGGATGTCGAGCAATTGAGGTGTAAAATGAAGGGCAGCCGTAGGAGCAGCTACCGACCCTTCTACGCTTGCATACACTGTTTGATACCTCGAAGGGTCGGCCAAAGATTGTTTAATATATGGTGGAAGTGGCACCTGGCCAACTTCATCGAGGGCAGACCGCACCGCTTCGGGCGAACTGAATGCCACAATTCTTCCACCATCTGGCGTTGTTGCAAGAATCTGAATGGTAACTCCGTTTTGCAGGCTCAAAACTGTGCCCACCGGGATTTTCGCGCCTGGCTTTACCAAGGCTTCCCATTGGGCGTTGCCCAGGTCCTTGAGTAAAAACACCTCCGCCTTGCCTCCGCCTGGTCGCCTGGCAGGAAGCCTAGCAGCAATAACCCTGGTGTTGTTAAGCACCAGAACATCTCCAGGACTGAAAAAGTCAACAATATCTGAAAACCGGCGCTCCGTTACCGTCCGGTTTTTTCTGTCAATCACCATAAGGCGCGATGAGTCGCGAGGTTCAACCGGAGTTTGGGCAATGAGTTCCTCGGGAAGGTGGTATTCAAACGTCTTGGTTAGCACTAAAAAACGATTCTATTAAAACAGATATGGCCTTTCGAAATTCAAGGCAGCAAAGGTACGGTTTCTTCCAAACGAAATTTTTGCTGAATTTCAAAAATTCAGTTCATTTCGACATGAAATAAATTCGCCTGTGCAATTGCCAGCCATTCTGATTTGGGATGAGAGCCTCTCACGGGACTCGAACCCGCGACCTACGCATTACGAGTGCGTTGCTCTACCAACTGAGCTAAAGAGGCTTTTTTACCTTTATTCTCATTTTCGAAAAAAGGGGACATAAATCCCCTTTTCTTAAAAAATATGCTGGTCGCTTCAGGTTATGCTTCGCTGCCCTCAGACTGCCGCAGACTCATGATATCGCGGTCGAACAGATACAGGCTGTGGTCGCCAAGCAGTTTCAGCTTGTCCAGAATGCGCTGAACCGAAGTTTCCTCTTCCAGTTGCTCCTCAACAAACCATTGAATCCAGTGGTGTGTTGTAAAATCCTTTTCTTCAAGAGCCAAACCAACAATTTCATTTATTGACTTAGTAACCATTTGCTCGTGCTCAAGTGAAGCTTCAAAAATGGCTTTGATATCCTTGAATTTAGCTGGTGGCTGGTCAACTTTCGAAACCAGGCCATGGCCGCCTCTCTCGTTAATGTATCGCATAAATTTGAGCATGTGCACTCGTTCTTCTTCAGCCTGAGCATAAAACCACTCGGCAGTACCTTCGAATCCAGTGTGCTCGGCCCAGGTGGCCATGGCAAGGTAAAGCGCAGATGCATAAGCTTCTTTTCCAAGTTGCGCATTCAAGGCAACTTCCATTTTTTTCGATAGCATGGTATTGTTTTTTTTGATGAATAAATCAGTTTAACTTTTGTATAACAAATTTAGCCAAAACATGTTCTCATTGCAAATTGATTCTAAATATTCAGGATTTTGACTAATGGAGCAATTCCGCTAATTTTGCCATTCATGAACGGCGACCCGAATCTTTATAAAGTTTTATTGACGTTGGATATTTCGTGGAAATATCTCGAACATCCACCTGCTTCAACTGTTGAAGAAGCCGTAAAGTACTGGAAAGACCTGGATGCAACCCATTGCAAGAACCTTTTTTTCAGGAACCACAAAGGCAACAGGCACTACCTGGTGATTCTCGATCACCGGCACGAACTCAATATCCGCGACCTGGAACAGCGCCTCGGGCAAGGTAAGCTTACCTTCGCATCGCCCGAAAGGCTCATGAAATATCTAGGCCTGACTCCTGGCTCAGTTACCCCTTTTGGACTGATCAACGACCATGAAAAAGAGGTGCATCTTTTTATTGACAAGAAACTGTCATTCAGCAAAAACATTAGTTTTCATCCGTGCATAAACACCGCCTCCCTGGCCATAAAATACAGCGACTTTCTTAAATTTCTGAATCACTGCGGCAATACGTACGAATATGTGGAGATGTATTGTTAGGTGGTGGCAGAGGGCAGAGGGCAGAGGGCAGAGGGCAGAGGGCAGAGGGCAGAGGGCAGGGGGCAGAGGGCAGAGGGCAGAGGGCACCCTTCGACTTCGCGCAGGGCAAGTGGGGTAGATTTGAGAATGGGTATTAACCCCAACACTCCAAATCCGAAAGCCGATACTCACGTATTAAATCTTAACATCAACTTTTACCTCGACATTAACCTTAACCTGAATTACTATGGAGCGTTGCCCCTGGTGCGGAACCGACCCTATGTACGTGAAATATCACGATGAAGAATGGGGTGTACCCGTGTATGATGAGCAAAAGCAATTTGAGTTTTTGGTGCTCGAATCCATGCAGGCCGGTTTAAGTTGGTACATTGTATTGAAAAAGCGGGAAAATTTCCGAAACGCTTTTGCCGGCTTCGACCCTGCAGAGGTAGCAAAGTTTGGCGAGGAGAAGGTTGCGGAATTGCTTGCCGACCAGGGAATTATCCGCAACAAAGCCAAAATTCTTGCCGCCATTAATAATGCTGCCAGGTTTCTGGAAATACAGAACGAGTTTGGAAGTTTTAGCAATTACATCTGGGGATTTGTGAAAAACAAACCGGTAATAAATCAGTTCGGGCTCTTGTCGCAGATACCGGCCAGCACACCTTTGTCCGACACCATAAGCCGGGACTTAAAAAAACGGGGATTCAAGTTTCTGGGTACCACGGTAGTTTATGCCCATTTGCAGGCTACCGGCCTGGTGAACGACCATCTTACCACCTGTTTCAGGTGGAACCAACTTGCAAAATGCTATCGGTAAGAAGATTAGCCAATTGGCATGAAAAATCAACTTAAACCGTTGATTTTTCTATCTTCGACCAGGTATCCCTAAGGGGCACCGTACGGTTAAAGACCAGTTTACCGGGCCGGCAATCCGGATCAGCCACGTAGTACCCGTTCCGCTCGAATTGGTAATTCTGTCCAGGTGTAGCACCTGCGACAAATGGCTCTATAAAGGCTTTAACTACTTTCAAAGATTCCGGATTAAGATTGACTCTGAAGTCCTGACCATCCTCCACTTCCTCCGGCTCAGCCACCTTAAACAGCCGGTCGTAAAGTCGCACTTCTGCCTCGATGGCAGCCTTGGGATAAACCCAGTGCAGCGTTCCTTTCACCTTTTTTTCGCTGCCCGATCCACTCCGTGTTTCGGGAAAATAGGTACAGTGTATTTCGGTAATTTCGCCATTACTATCCTTTACCACATAATCGCAGCGGACAATGTAGGCATATTTAAGCCGCACCTCTTCGCCCGGGGCCAGTCTGTGAAATTTCTTAGGAGGTGTTTCCATGAAATCCTCGCGCTCTATCAAAAGTGTTTTTCCAAAAGGAACCTGTCTCGCTCCGCTTGTGTGGTCTTCAGGATTGATGATTGCGGGCAAATGTTCTACCTGTCCTTCAGGGTAGTTATCGATTACCAGTTTTACCGGGTTGAAAACGGCCATGGCACGTGGAGCCGTTTTGTTGAGGTCTTCGCGTATGCAGTGTTCGAGCAGTTCCACCCCGATGATGTTTTCCCGGCGGGCAACACCCACTTTTTCGGCAAACATTCTGAGACTTGCAGGGGTATAACCTCGTCTTCGCAAGCCGCTGATGGTAGGCATGCGGGGGTCGTTCCAACCGTTTACCAGTCCTTCCTGCACCAGAGTGAGCAATTTTCGTTTGCTCATAACTGTATAACTCAAATTGAGCCGCGCAAATTCGATTTGCCGGGGATGTTGGTTGGGCAGGTCGAGATTTGCCAGAAACCAATCGTATAATGGCCGGTGCACTTCAAATTCGAGGGTGCAAATACTGTGGGTAATTCCCTCCAGGTAGTCGCTCTGGCCATGAGCCCAATCGTACATCGGATAAATACACCATGTATCACCGGTACGGTGATGGTGGGCATGCATGATGCGGTACATAACCGGGTCGCGCATGTGCATATTGGGCGATGCCATGTCAATTTTAGCCCTTAATGTGTAACGCCCCTCTTTAAACTCGCCCTGGCGCATGCGTGCGAAAAGGTCGAGACTTTCTGCAACAGGCCGGTTTCGCCAGGGGCTTTCTTTCCCTGCAATGGCAGGAGTTCCGCGATTGGCGCTGATATCTTCGGCCGACATCTCACAGATATAGGCTTTACCTTTTTTAATCAGGTGTATAGCATAGTCGTACAACTGCTCAAAATAATCTGAAGCATAGTATTCGCGGTCATCCCAATCGAAGCCAAGCCAGCGAACATCCTCTTTGATGCTGTCAACATATTCCTGTTCTTCCTTGGTGGGGTTGGTGTCGTCGAAGCGAAGGTTGCACTTCCCGTTGAATTTCTGTGCCAGTCCAAAATTCAGGCAAATACTTTTGGCGTGCCCAATGTGTAAATAACCATTGGGTTCCGGAGGAAAGCGGGTATGCACCCTGCCTTGGGTTGACTGGTTGCTCAAATCATTTGCAATGATTTGTTCAAGGAAATTTAACGAGGGTCTTTCTTCAGGTGATTCCGGTAAATTCATGGTGAACAGGATAATTGGTGCGGTTGCAAATTTAACATAAAGCAATTATTTAGTGGCATGTTTCTTACATTTGTACCCTTCGAACCTAATAAAATCAAACCTATGGGAAAGGTAATTATTGAAGAAATGGAATTTTATGCACATCACGGCTGTTTTTTGGAGGAACAGATTATAGGATCGCGATATTTAGTTAATATTGAATATGAGTACGATTCTGCCAGGGCTGCTTTGAATGACCAACTTTCGGATGCGGTAAACTACCAGCAATTGTACAAAGTAGTAAAGGCCCAAATGAAACAATCGAGCCATTTACTCGAGCATTTAACCCATCGGATTGTTGAAACCATTTACGCTGCCTTTCCCAACATTATCAGCCTTACCGTGCGTGTTTCGAAACTGAATCCTCCTGTAGGAGGCAAGGTAAAATCGGTGAGTGTGGAACTTACCCGGTAATTTCACCAAATTAGTTTGTTAATCAATTAATTAAGGTTTTCTCGGATTGAGGTTAAAAAATCTTTGCAAACTGTAAACTTTACGTCTCCGAGCCTTTGCGTGATGTTTTTTCATTCCTGCCTGCCGGCCATTTTTGGTTATAATGTTGTTTACCCGGTTTTGCAAAAGTTTCTCTTGGGAAGGATTACCGGTTTCAGATCAGTTGGGTTAAAATGCGGGAGTAAGTTTGCATAAATCAATATTTGGAGTACTTTTGCATTGTCGAAAATTAGAAAGGGTCTCGTGGCCGAGTGGCTAGGCAGAGGTCTGCAAAACCTCCCACAGCGGTTCGACTCCGCTCGAGACCTCAAAAAAACGATGTTTATGTTAACAGGGCGATAAGCCCTGTTTTTTTTAAATTAAAACCTTACCTGCCTGCCGGCGAAAAGGATACTTCCGGTTCTGTTTTCGATAATAAAAAACAGAAATGGCCTGTCGGTTTTAAACAATATCGGTGGTTCTTCATCAAAAACTGGCAACGATTTTTGAACCATAACCACTGCGGTTGCTGCAGCAGCTTCAGTACCCTGTTCGCCAACTTCGATGGCTGCCTGATGTACTATTTTATCAATTTTTAAATCCCTTTTACCGGTCATTCCACTGAAATCTGCACTCTGAGAAAAGGCTTCCGGCATGCCCATGCCTGCAAGAATCAGGTCAAGGTCAGATTTGGTTTCTATCCTGAAGCGAGGAATCATTACCTGAACATCGCGATAGTTCATGTTTTCAAGCGTCCTCCCAAAAACCTCTGCCGAAAGAGTTTTTTGAAATTCAGGCAAAGCAACATTTGTATCGGGAAGTAATATGATCATAGAGAAGTTTTCACCGGCATAAGGAAGCTTCAATGCCTTGAAAGTATTCTCATCAAAATAAGCATAATCACCCCTGCGAACCATGAAATCTGCTCTTACCCTTTGTCCGTCAAAATTGGTAAAATACTCCTGTCGGGTCAGGTGTTGATCGAATACATTAAGCCAGTAGCCTTTGAAATGAATTGCATTGGCCAATACCAAACGGGTATCTTCGGTCAGTACCCCGGGTGCAATCAAATCAGCAACATTTTCATGGGTTTTTTCAAATGCCCATTGGTTGATCTCTTGCCGAATAGCCTCTCGATCGCCTCCAGAAAAATCGGCCTGCTTTACATCAATTTGATAATGTTTTTCAAGAAGGTTGATAAATCTCTTTCTGAAATGGTACCCTTCCTGGAGCCATAAGTTATTGGCAATGTTTAATTGAATTCCATCTTTTGCACCGGCAAGGACGGATTGTTGCAACTTGCTGAAACTTCGGTGAAATTTTATTTGTCTAGGGTAAAAACGCAAAACTTTAGCCATTTCATCTTTGGTAGTTCCTGCTGCACCAGCATAAGCAAGTGCCATTGCTGAGGAAACACTGAATGGTGATAACACGATGTTTTCTGAATTTTCATCAAAACTTTTCAATAAGTCAATTGCAAACATATTGTTACGCTGCGAAATGGATAGGTCCAGAGTATGTTGAGTGGGTAAACCTGCGGGAGTTTTATTTCGTGATAAATTTCGATGGCAAGCCCAACCAATAATCGAAATGGCTATAAATATCAAGAAAAAAATGGTTATTCCGGGTTTTCTCATCCTTATACTGTTTATAGTTAAAACTGGAATGGATCGAAATCATTGTTTAGTCATTGCTGAGGTTATGCAACCTGGTTCCTTTCCTTGTGAAATGCAATGTTGCACAGTTCCATGAAACCAGATTTCTGAGCGCATCTTCACACAGGCAACAGTTTAAAATTTTGAATTTGTTGTCCAAAATTTGCATCCAAACCGGGTTATTTTGTAAACCCAATTGGCTGTAATAGAATAATTTTCAGGTATGATTGCAATATTTCCCCAAAAAAATCATTTAATATACAAATGTAGTGTTAAGAGTTGTGTAGTACCAGATAATTATCCTCTGGTTTTCTTTTAGTTTCTAAGAAAAATTTTTGTTTAACTTTACATTTCTGAAAACCTTTTTTAAAGGCTTTTACTCACTGCAAAACTATAGTTTAACTCATTTCTTTGCTTTGATGTAAGTTCGGCACGAAACAGAAAGTCATCTAAAACTTAAAATGTGTTAGTGATGAAACGTATAATTATTCTATTTTTTTTCTTTTCTACATTCCTAACAGTTGGATTGTACGGGCAGGCAGTAATTAGGGGGCAAAACGCGAGAGCGCGAAGCAATTCGGCCGAAAACCTCCGAAAAATTTTGAATATTGGCTACCATGCATGGGATTTTGGTATGACCCTTGGAACTGCCCACTCACTTGCCGATATTGGCGGGACCGGAATAAATTCGCGGTTTTCATTTTTTGATACCCAGCCCAGGGCAATCGGGTTTCAAGCTGGTGGCTATGTAAGGTATCATTTTAGTGAGTTAATATCGTTAAAGACAGGGATCAATTATGCCAGGGTTGGTGCTGCTGATTCCTTGTCGCCGGCAAACTCGGGTAGGTTTCCAAGAGGATTTCATTATCGAAACAATCTCCTTGAAATCTCTCTGGAGTCTGAATTTTATCTTCCCAAAGAATTTCTCAACATTCCGCCCGACCTTTATTTTTTTACCGGATTCCTTATGCTGTTTCATAATCCGCAATTAAGAAATGCTGCTGGAGCAATCCTCCCTTCAGAAGTTAGAACCCCGCAGCCGGTAATTCCTTTTGGGATTGGGATCCACTATACTACTCGACAAAACTTCAGGTTTGGATTCAGGGTCGGACTGCGAAAGACTTTCTTCGATACCCTTGATGGGCATGCCGCGCCTCAGGGAACAAGAAATGATGCTTATTTTTTCAACTCATTTTCGGTGGGTTACTTTTTAGTACCTCGCAGAATAAGGTAATTTGAAGCTTTCATAAAGACAATACTCCTTAATCAAATCTCAAAAACAGAAATAAGTGTTGCTTGAGGTTGTGATAACCTTTTGTAATCCAATAACATAATCCGCCATATAAACTGCAATATTTGGTTCTTGCCGGGTTCATAAAAAATGTGTTCGCATGCTTAAATTACTTCAGATTACTATCTTTTTAATTTGTTTTCCTGCCTTTGTCACCCTGGCTTTTACCTCTAAAAACTACTATTTAAGTGATCCAATAGGTTGTATTTGCGGAAGTTCAATGACAGTCGTTGAACATAGAAATGAAGGTGAACTAAGCCCCTTTGGGACAATTACAACCGGTTTCGGCACAGCTATCTCCGACCTGGAAACAATATCATATCTAACATACAATTCAATTGAACCCAAAAGCCTAGCGCCGGTTGCGTTTTCTGACAATAGGATTAGGAAGACTGGTACTGAGAATTACGGCATGGTTTGGGATCAGAATATGGGTTCAATACAGGATGATGTTTTCTTTAGCGGGGCAATAAGACGGCCGCCGCAGAGGAGTTTGCGTAACCAGATTTTGGGCCTTGGCGGAAGGGAAATTGGATTCAATGCAGGTACTTCGCATGCATTTACTGATATTCAGGGTACCAAAGGCCAAAACATTGGAAACACTTTTGATTTGTTTCTTCAAGATCCGGGATTGGCTTTAGGAGTTTATTACAGGGTAAGGATGGTCGATTGGTTTGGATTGAGTATTGGCGTCGATTTTGCCACCCTGTCGGGAAAGAATACCGATAATTTGTCGGCCCTCTACAACTTTTCCTTTTCAAATTACCTTCTTGAATTCAATTCACGCATTATTTTTTTTGCCCCACTTCCTTCCATTACCGTTTTTGACCTTTACGGGTTTGCTGGCTTTGCCATGTTTGCAAACTTCCTTACATTGAAAAATCAAACCGGATCGAAGGTCGAACCTGACGAATTCAGGCTAATTCAGTTTGCAATCCCACTAGGAATTGGCATATCGAGGAGGATAGGAAACAGGTTTGTGGCCGGTTACGAAATTGGCTACAGGCATACGGCTTTCAACATGCTCGATGGTATCTCTCCGCGCGATACCCGCAACGATGCGTACCTTTTCAATACACTGCGGTTTGGATTCATTCTGAACCCTGCCAGGTAGGAATTTTAAGTAATTGCATATTCAGGTGTGATATTGCAGTAATTTCGCATAATAAAGAATTGAATAAAAATTTAATTATGAGTAAAGTTTCTGAACGAGTGAAATGTCTTATTATTGGTAGTGGTCCGGCGGGATATACTGCTGCAATATATGCAGCAAGATCTGATATGAAACCTGTTTTATACCAGGGGCTTCAGCCGGGTGGTCAGCTTACCCTGACTACTGAAGTTGAGAACTTTCCCGGATATCCCGAAGGCGTACAAGGACCACAAATGATGGAAGATTTTCGCAAACAAGCCGAACGGTTTGGGACAGACTTGCGTTGGGGAATTGCCACATCGGTTGATTTGCAGCAATGGCCTTTCAAAGTAATTATTGATGATACCAACGAGATTTTTTCCGACACGCTGATTATTGCTACAGGTGCAAGTGCCAAGTGGCTGGGGCTTGAATCAGAAAAAAAATATAATGGTTTCGGAGTATCGGCCTGTGCCACTTGCGACGGTTTTTTTTATAAAGGACTGAATGTTGCAGTTGTGGGCGGTGGAGATACAGCTTGCGAGGAGGCAACATACCTTGCGAAACTTACCAAAAAGGTGTATTTGATTCACCGGCGAAATGAGCTTCGGGCCTCCAAAGCCATGCAGCACCGAGTTTTAAATACAGCTAATATTGAAGTTTTGTGGGATTCATTGCCTAAGGAGATTGTTGGTGACAAAGTGGTAAAAGGGGTTGTTGTCGAAAATCTTAAAACCGGACTTTTGACTCAACTCGACGTTGATGGTGTTTTTGTTGCCATTGGCCATAAACCCAACAGCGAAATTTTTGCAGGACAACTTGACCTTGACCCTAACGGCTATATTATTACCAAGCCCGGTACTACACAAACCAATATTCCGGGAGTTTTTGCTGCAGGCGACATACAGGACCACGTTTACAGGCAGGCCATTACAGCCGCTGCTTCGGGTTGTATGGCAGCCCTGGAGGCCGACCGCTGGTTGGCTTCTCTTGATCAAAATAGCTGATAATGAATGTTTATGCCCTTCTCTCTTTAGTAAGTTTTGTACTTTTTACACAGGGGGTAGTATTTGCATTATACCAGTTAGGCCCTTCGCGCGAGAGAACAGCCTATGTTTCCGCATTGGTGGCAACAGCTATTTATGCTCTTTTTACATTCTTGGCAAACTTAACCGATGATATTGAAGCAGTGTATGTATATGATCGTATTGCTTCGATAGGATGGGCTACCTTTCCGGTCCTTGTAGTTTGGCTGATTTATGTTGTTTCTAAAAGCGAAAGCAGACCCCTTAAAGCACTTATCGCTTTTTTACTAGTGCCTTTAGCTTTAGCTTCCTTAATTCGTTATAATTACGATCCCTATTCCATCAAGTTTTACAATTTGAATGAGGGAGTCTGGTTTTTTTCGGTAAGTCAGGAAGGACCTTGGTTTTACCTTTTTGTGTTTTACCTGTTTATGTGTGTGGCCGTAAGCATGACCATACTCCATAGTGTTTGGATAAAAGCGATTTCGAAAAGGCAACGAAAACAACTTGTGAGTATTGGTTTAGGATTGCTTACGTTTGCTTTTGCCGGCTTGGTTACCAACCTTACGATGCCCTTTATAGGAGTGCAGATTGTGCCCCCTTTGGCACATATCAATACCCTCTTTATGGGGTTGGGATTTTTCTATGCAGTAGTTATCTTCAGGCAACCATCTTTTACAAGCGAAGTGGTTTCTCAATTTACATATAAGCATCTTCAGGACTATGTTTTTTATTTTGATAAGGGAGGAACCCTCTTTTCCGTGAACAAATATTGTATTGACCAACTGAAATATAACAGCTACGAAATCCTCAGGATTCAGCCTGATAAACTTTTTGGTGATTTTAATGCCATTCAGCGTCTGATTTTGGAGTTTCAAACAAAATCTAAACCAGCTGAGATCCATATGGATCTGTTCCCGCGCAACAGTCCGACAATACCTGTAAAATTCACTGCCCTGCGCATTAATGATAGTTACGGAGTTTTTCTGGGAATGATCTTGATTGGGTTTGATCAGCGTCTCAATTTGCAGCTCAAACAAGAAATAATCGAGCGGATCCGGAATGAACGCAGGCTTAAAAGGACAACACAGAACCTGGAAGCCCTGGTAGAAAAAAGAACCAGCCAGTTGCAAGCGGCCAATGAGCAACTTCAACTTGAAATCATGGAAAAGGCAAGGGCTGAGGAGCAAATTTCCATCGATTTAAAGGAAAAATTAATCTTGCTCAAAGAAATTCACCACCGGGTTAAAAACAACTTTCAAATTGTTATTTCCCTTGCCAGAATGCTCGAATCCCATGAGGCTATGAATGAGCTCGACCGTCAGAGGATTAGGCTCATTTCTGAAAAAATCAGATGGATTTCCAGTATTCATGAATACTTTTATAGCATTCAGAAATTGTCGAAAATTAATTTTAGTGATTTTCTGAAAAAGGCGACGGGAGATCTTTACGCCAATTTGGGAAGCGGCGACAGAATTCTTTTCCGTTTAAATGTCGGTGAAGTGCTTCTGGGAATTGACCAGGCATTGCCCTGTGGCATAATTTTTCATGAACTATTGAGTAATGCCATCAGACACGCCTTTAACACCGACAATTCTGCCAACCTCTATAATCCCAATTTAAGTATGATAGTGGTTGAGTTTTTCGACCGAAAGAATCAATATGTACTCATTGTTAGCGACAATGGTGTTGGCCTGCCAGGTTTTTCACATCTCAAACGCAAAGGCTATTCAGGGATTAAACTGGCCAAACTGCTTGGAATCCGTCATTTATCTGGAAAACTCACTGTAGTTAAGGATTCAGGAACCACCTGCAAGCTTACATTTCCAAAACCCAAAAGCCCAGCCACTGCATGACGGAATTAGGTGTCTCCATATTGTCGGTATTGGCTTCGCTGTTTTATCTGCAAACAGGAGCCTATGTCTTGTGGAAAAATCCCTCGATGGCACTTAATAGGTGGTTTTTCGTATTCACATGTACCTTGGCAATATGGTCTTCCGGGTTGATTATCCATATCCCCCGTGAGGACCAGTTTGGCGGATTTCCATTGTTCTGGCTTTCTATTACAGGAGCTATATTTTTGCCTCCGGTAATGTTTAAATTTTTCTCGGTACTCACTGGCATTCCCCGATTCCGTAAGGTTGGAGCATGGTGGTTCAGAATCAAATTGTTGATTTCGATTGGATTTTTCTTGATGGCCATTTTTGGAGAGGGGCTCATTGGCCAAAGGCTGGAGCGAGGTTATATTGAGTTTGGAACACCATTTTTCTTTTTTGGTTTAGCCTATCTGATTTTTATAATAGCCTCATTGGTGGTAGTTTTCCAAATTTTGATTCGATGGCGCATAGGTTTACGACATCCTTCCGAAAAGACCAGGGCCAATATTATTCTTATTGCATTGGTGGTGTCAGTGTTCCTGGGTTTGCTCATTGACCTGATACTTCCCCAACTAGGGCTAATGCCCAACCTAAACATAGCCCATTTTTTTGGAATCATCTGGGTTGCAACAATGGCTTATGGTATCCTCCGGCTGCGCTTTTTTAGTCTTACCCTCGAATTGTCTTCCGAAAAAATATTAGAGCATTCCAGGCAGATCGCATTCTTTTGTTCAACAGGATGTAAGGTTTTGAAAACCAATGAATTTACTGCAAACCTGCTGCAAATGCCAAAGGCAGACATCATCGGAAAACCAGTTTCTGCTTTTTTTTCAAATTCCAAAACAATTGAAGACATGCTGCATAAGGCCATGCAGGATGGTAAATTGCAAAAAATCGACTCAAACCTGATCACAATCGATGGCAATCTGGTCGAGGTAAGTGTTTCAGCTACAATTGTACTCGATAAGTTTGAAGATTCGCTTGGAGTCATTGTTTTTGGGAAAGACAACAGTGAAACAGTCCAATTGCGCTCAGAGATTCAAATGCGCAAAAATGCTGAACAACAACTGGGCATAATCGGTGTGGATTTGGAAAACCGCATTATCGAACGAACTGAAAAACTATCGGGCCTGCACAGAGAACTCCAGATCAACATGACGGAAAGGCTTAATGCTGAAGAAAAAATAAAAGCCGATATTTTGGAAAAGGAACTTTTGATCAACGAAATCTACGACAGGGTTAAGCGAAATATGGAGCTCTTTATCTTTTTATTGGATCATGGCGGTAATTCTTCCGAAGAACCCCGTGTAGCAAATAACCCGTTGTTAAATGCCCTTGCACAGAGGATAAAAACCATATTGCTTGTTCATCAAAACCTGTATCTCTCAACCACTTATTCGCAGGTCGATTTTACCTCTTTTCTGAATTCGCTCATCACCGAGATTTATAAACTGAATCCTGATTCTTCCAAAATCACCCTCGATATTCAGGTAAACGATCTGCTAATTGATTATAAATACGCCATTCCGTTGGGTCTAATTATAAATGAATTGTTAAATAATGCTTTTTTGCATGCATTCGATTTTAACAAAAGATATTTGGGCAAAAACTCAAAACCTCTGGTATCGTTGCACCTGGCGCATGAGGATAATCACTACTATTTGGTTGTGAAGGACAATGGTAAGGGAATGCAGGATGACATCCAGATTCCAGATTTAACAACCAACGGTTTGCCTTTGGTTAGTATCCTTGCTCGCCATCAATTGAACGGTGAAATTCGGCTGCAATCGAAAGAAGGAACATCGGTCTTTGTTACTTTTCCTGAAGACTAACGCCCTAAATACTGGCATAATTTACTGTATCAGAACCTTATGCCCAACGGCACAATGCAGGCATTTTTTAGGAGTGCAATAAAACTTCCTGAGTTCGAGCAGCGCCTGACTTTCCCCTGCGTTTCCGGCAGAAAACCCCAGCTGTTTCCATTTCGTAATGATGGCGTTTTTCTCGGGTGGCATTTCTGCAAGGTAATCAATGGCTTTCTCCCCCAAGTGTGGTTGTAGGCTGTGTCTTCCGTAAACAAAAAGCACCGGAACCAGGGTGTTAATAACAATGCTGGAGATCGCATCGATTCCGAGAGTCTTTGTTCTGGCAGGTGATGTTTTTTCAAAAACAAAGTGCGTATCCCAGTAAGGCGACGTGTTTATGCGGAGGATAGCCAGGATTTCTTTCAATGAATGGCAATCTATCAAGGCACTGAACAAACGGGGTGCTTTATGAATCAGCATGGCAAGCTGTGCAATGCGTATTGTGGGAAATCCGGCTGGTCTGAGTTTGGCAAACTTCCACAAATGTGCTGGCATGGGTTCTAGTTGGTGTTTTCTTTGCTGGTGCCTATATTCATCCACCAGGGCGCGAGGATAAGGTGCCTCAGGAGTTTCGGGGAGCAGACCCGACTGTCCGAAGAGCATAGCTTCTATCGACAAAAGATTTGAACTGCTGCGAAGTAGCATCTTAAGTGGAGTTCGCTGTGCAAGCTGGCCAAAAGGTTGTGTATTGGCCTTAAAACCTAAATTGCGTGCAAGAAGAAAATAAAAAGTTTGTTCCCAATCCTGGTTGAAGAAATTGTAGAAGTGCAAAACCTCCTCCGACTTGCGCTCAAGCCGCTCAACAAGGATTCTGTGCAGCCAGGTGCTTAAATAGCCCCGGTCTATTTTTCCAATGTTGTCATGGCACGGCACCCAACTCCTGGCTGAAAGCAGCCTATGGTAATTGTCCAACAGGCTTTCATTAAACTTCCCTTTGAGTTCAATTACCGGTAACCGTTCGCCCTGATGCGTAAATGCCTCACGATCGTGCTGATAAACTACGTGCAGGATGACGTTTCCATAGGCTGCATCCTCCTGATGGCGGTGCCTGTACCAATAAGAGCTCGTAGTGTGAATTTCAACATGACCGGCCCAAACCGTTTCACCAATCCGGACTTTTGCAGCAAGGAAGTCCGGACCGGCATCAGGGTTCTCCTGGCCGGGATTCAAAATTTGAACCGGCTCGCCATCGGCAGTAAAGAGTCGCTCAGGATTAAAAAGCCTGTATTTCCACAAATAATGTAAAAATTCCTCTTTCATATCAACCAAATAGCTGGTTTCTAATATGTAAAGATGGTAAAAATTCCTGACTCTGAACAGGTCTAGGCGATGCAAGCGTGAAGAAGTTCAGACACCCAAAGTCAAAAAGTTCTTTTACGAACTTTTTGATCAAGTGATGTTTTTGAAATTGCGGAATAATTTGACAAACGAAGCCTTACCGGCAATCGTGAAGCTGAATGTCAGGGCCTTATAGGGTGGTTTTACACTTTGCCATATTTGGCATGCAAAAAACTGATGGTTTCTTTCATCAGTTTTTTCAAGGCATCAACATTGATGTCAGATAATTTTTTGATGTAAATACAGGCCTTACCCATTTTGAATTTGCCAAGATCTTTGAGCAAATGTTCATGTTCCTGGTTTCCTGTGTAAACGTAGAGCGAAATGGCGGCTTTGCGCGGCGAAAAACCAATGAGGGGCCAGTCGCCCTCCTGCCTGCTTCTTTCAGACTTGTAATGATAACTTCCAAAACCAATCATTGTAGGTCCCCACATTTTGGGCTCATGACCCGTAATTTCGCGCATCAGTTTCAGAAGCTCAAAACTGTCCTGGCGTTTTTGTTCGGTATCGGCAAAAGAATATATAAACTCGTTTACGTCGGCGTTGGTTTGTGTGGTTTTCAATTCAGCCATATTACCTGTTTTGAACAAGATGCTAATCTTTTTCCAGTGTTTCTTTTTCAAGAACCCTTTCGTATGATGTTACTTCCTTGAATGGGTCGCCTTTGCGCAGTTTGACTGGTTTCGAAATAAATTCCCTCTTGTTGGCAAAGTTTAGATAAAAGAATTTCAAAATCTCCAGTATGCTTACAGGGCTTAACTTTCGGAAATGTTTCAATTTTTTGAAGTAATACCAAATCAAATAGTTGCGTTCATTTTTTGTAAAATGATTCATTTTATTGGCCAGCAAAAACCTCAAAAACTTGATGGTGGCGAGATTTTTTCGCCAACAATTGCCGCTATTGCCCGAAACGCTTAGAGGTGAATACCTGATGAGTACGCAGGTATTGTTTATGGTGTAAACCGGGCCGTAACCTGAAGCTTCCAAAATGAGCACATCGTCGGTGTGCCAGGCTTCGGGCATATCGGCAAAGCCGGTTTTTTCGAAAGCTGTGCGGCGAAAAATATGCTCCGAAAGCGAAGCACGCGATTTGCGTTGCGCTTTTTTAATGTACGATGTAGTGGATAATTCAATTTCAGGAAACAAATATTGTCTTGAGGTCTGGTTTCCGTGGCTGTCGATAATTATGGAACTGAAACGCACCACGTCAATTTTTTTTCGATTCACCACATCCAGACTATTGTAAAACTCTTCCACGCAATATGGTGAAAGTACATCATCGTCGCCTAGAAACATGATCCATTCTTCATTTCTGATCATTCCGAAACACCTGATCCATTGTCTGGTCAGTGATACTCGACCAAAATTCTCCTCAAAATATTGGTACTTGATATTGAGGGACTTTTTGTAATTTTCTACAATTTGGGAGCAATCATGCGGACTGTTGTCGTTGCCAATATAAACCTTGAACCGCTTGTCGGTTTGATTTGCCAAAGAGGCAAGGGTAAACTCGAAAAAGTCTGCCTTGTAATATGGAATGATGATGGCAAGCATTCTTTATAAATAATGCACAAAGATATGTCTAACTTTTCAGGTAGTGACATTTCAGGATAAAAAATTTACCCCCAAGGCTGGTTTTAAAGTGTTAACAACCCGTTTTACCTCAATAAGTCGAAAGTTGATTTGCATTTTAACCGGAAAAACCGCTGAGGTAAAGCCCAAGGCCGAAAAGGGCGCTGATACCTATCCATACGATCATGTTAATTTTAAGCCTGTATAAGGCGAAAAATGAAACAACAATCCAAACAAGGGCAGCAAAATCAATGTTTGGCAGCGAAACCCCACCGGGGAAAAGCACTGCCCTGCCGAAGAAAATGGTGAGGTTCAGGATTACCCCAACGACCGCAGCCGTAACCACCGAAAAAATCTCCTTGATGCGCTTGTTTTCCTGGGTACGTTCGATAATGGGGGCTCCGGCAAAAATGAAAAGAAAACTAGGCAGGAACGTATAGAAGGTAGTAGCAACCAGGCCGAGAGAGCCCATCAAAAACGAATATCCAAAATGGTTGTACCCGGCCATGAACCCTACAAAGGCCAGCACCATAATAAGCGGCCCCGGTGTGGTTTCGCCTAAAGCCAGGCCGTCGATCATCTGCAGTTCGGTGAGCCAGCCAAACTGCTCCACACTTACCTGAGCCACATACGGCAACACGGCATAGGCTCCTCCAAAGGTTACAAAAGCGGCTTGGGTGAAGAAAACCGATAGTTTTTGCCAGAAGGCAAAATCAGCCGACAAAACGAAAAACAAGCCCAATGGGATTGCCCAAAGGGCTGCAAAAGCACCTATCGTTTTCCAAAAACGTACATGACTAAATCCTGTACCCGGTAAGGTTGTAGAACTGTTTATTACATAATCGCTCTCATTGTCGGATGTGTTGCCTTGCTGGTTTTTGCCTGGCTGAAACATCGAAGGAAAAAGGTACCTAGCTAAGACAGCAAAAACTATAGCTCCTAAAATGATGAGCGGAAAGCGTATATCGAGAAAAAATATGCAAACAAAAGCGCCAACGGCCACTGCGTAATGAAATGGCGATAACAACGATTTGCCGGCAATTTTCAACAACGCCAGTACTACAATGGCTATTACTGCCGGCTTCAGCCCGTTGAACATGGAGTATATCCACGACACATCGTAAAATGAAACATATACAATGCTTAATCCAAGCAAGATAAACATGGAAGGAAGAATAAACAAAATCCCGGCGGCCAGTCCGCCCAACCTGCCATGCAGCAGCCATCCCATATAGGTGGCCAATTGCTGAGCCTCAGGTCCGGGCAGCAACATGCAATAATTCAGGGCATGCAAAAACTTGCTGTTGCTAATCCATTTCTTCTTTTCGACCAAATACTCGTGCATCATGGCAATCTGGCCGGCCGGACCACCAAAGCTTATAAAACCAAATTTTGCCCAGAATTTGAGCGTTTCGCCAAAAGTGGGTCTTTCCATAAGTTTTATTTTTTGAAACGTTATTTTTAAAACTTTTTATCAACCTGCCAGTCAACCGTTGAATCGAATGTATGTCAAAATTATTTCAAATTTTGGCAATCCATTACCTTTTTTCCGGATTTGGAAAAGATTTAATTTGACAACCTGTCAAAGGTACGTAATTTTTGAAAAACTTCGAGACATCTGGAAAATAATCACTATGCGCATTCAAATGCATTTGAAAAATAGCCCGATTCCAAAACCATTGAAGGCTTAGTATTATTCGTCGGGAACAACCTCCATGGACTCAATCAGGAACTGGATATATAATTTAAAAAATGGTATATTTGGTTGATAAAAATGAGGATTGCAGTCTTCGTGTGGATTTCCCTATAAAATCAATTTCAAAAAAAAAGATTATGAAAATCACTCCTGGTAAAAAAGTGTTGATTACCGGCGGGGCGTCGGGAATTGGAAAAATTATGGGCAGGCTGGCGCTAAAAAGAGGCGCTCAATTGATAATCTGGGACATTGATCAGGAAAAACTAAACGAAACGCTGACTGAATTCGGGCAGTTGGGAACCGTAAAAGGATTTCGGGTAGATGTTTCTGATGCCGGCCAGATCAAGGCTGCAGCACAGCAAGTGCTGGAATCGGTTGGTGTTATAGATTTATTGATCAACAATGCCGGTATTGTGGTGGGGAAATATTTCGCTGAGCATACCCCTGCCGACATTGAGCGCAGCATGAGCATTAACGCCAATGCCCCAATGTACATCACCCTGGAGTTCTTGCCACACATGATAAGGCAAAATTCAGGACATATCTGCAATATTACTTCCTCGGCCGGATTGATATCGAACCCAAAGATGTCGGTTTACGCAGCAAGCAAATGGGCAGCAACGGGCTGGTCGGACAGCCTCCGGCTCGAAATGAAACAACTTTCGTACAATATCGGTGTAACCACCGTAACACCCTATTACATCAGCACCGGCATGTTCCACGGAGTAAGGTCGGTTGTCCCCATCCTGAAACCTGAAACAGTAGCCAGGAAGATTATCCGGGGTATCGAACGCAACCACCTTTTTGTAAGCCTACCCTGGAGCATGCGCTTTGTCAGGTTCGGACAGGGTGTGTTGCCAATCCGGTTTTTCGATTGGTTTATTGGAGGAGTAATGGGCATATACCGCACCATGGAGCATTTTAAAGGACATCCGCAAAAAAACCAGGCATTATGAAAACCATTACCGGAGCAAGTAATCGGGTGCTTGAAGTGAACCTCAGCACCGGCAAAACTAATGTTCTGCCAATTTCGGAAGAACTTCATAAAACCTACATAGGCAGCAAGGGATTGGGATTGAAGCTGCTCTACGACAGGTTGAAACCGGGAATTGACCCGCTTTCGGAAGACAACCTGATAGCTTTTATGCCGGGAGTCTATATGGGCTCTGGAGCGCCCTGTTCAGGACGCTGGTCGGCGCTTACCAAATCGCCTCTCACGGGTATTATGTTTTCTACTTCGTGCGGAGGGCCTTTTGGCATGAGCCTGAGGACTTCGGGTTGGGATGGCTTGCTGGTTACCGGCAAGGCAGAGGGGCCTGCCTGGCTTTATATTGATTCGCAGGGCGCCGAATTGCGCGACGCTTCGCACCTGAAAGGCAAGACCACCTTCGAGACCCACGAGGAATTGGCCAAGGAGGGCGGCGCCCTGGTCATCGGGCCTGCCGGCGAAAACCTGGTGCGGTTTGCCAATGCCCTTTCCGGACACCGCTTCCTGGGTAGGGGAGGCATAGGTGCTGTTCTGGGTTCAAAAAATCTGAAAGGCATCGTTGCCAAAGGCGGAGAATTTAAAATTGAACCTGCCAACAAGGTGGTGTTTGAGAAGTTGCGAAAGCTGGCTGCACGACAAATAAATGCCAATAAAACCACCTCGGTGTCGTACCGTCAGTTTGGCACGCGGGCCAATGTGATGCCCTGCAACGAATCCAACATCCTGCCGGTCAACAATTTTTCAGACGGGTCGCACGTGCAGGCCTTTGACCTCTCGGGCGAAAACTACCGTGCACGGTTCAACCCAAAATATCATACCTGCAAACCATGCAGCATTCTGTGCGGACAGAAGGCTGACTTCGACGACGCGCCCATGGCGGTGCCTGAATACGAAACAGTGGGCCTTATCGGGTCGAACCTGGGAATTTTCGATCCGGTTGCCGTGGCAAAACTGGGCCACCTGTGCGGCGAATTGGGTATGGACACCATCTCGGCCGGCGGAACCATCGGATGGGCCATTGAAGCGACCCAAAAAGGCCTCATTGACAGCCGGCTTGCCTTTGGTAACCATGAAGCAGTGGAGCAAATGATAACCGACATCGCTAACGGTAAAGGCCTAGGAAAAGATTTGGCTTTGGGTGCCCGTGCGGCTGCAGTAAAATACGGTGGGGCAGAATTTGCCATCCAGACCAAAGGCATGGAACTGCCGGCATACGACCCTCGCGGTTCGTACGGACAAGCCCTGTCGTATTCGGTGGCCAATCGCGGCGGATGCCACCTGAGCGCTTATCTCATTGCACAGGAAGTGCTGTTTAAGCTGTTGAACCCGCTCTCGGCTATAGGTAAGGCAGCCTATGTAAAATTTCTGCAAAACGTAAAAGAAATCCTGGACTCTTTGCACACCTGCACCTTTACACAGTTTGCGTACCTGCTCGAACCGCCATTGGTAAAATACACCCCGAAGCCCGTGTTGGCGCTGCTCATGCAGTACCTCCATCCGGTAGCCATCAAGCTGATTGATTTCAGTTTATACACCAGGACATGGAGCGCAATCACGGGCATAAAAATCACCAACGGTGAAATGCTCAAAGCCGGTGAACGTATTTATGTGCTTGAGCGATATATGAACACCCGCGAAGGCATATCGGCCAAAGATGATACCCTGCCCGAGAAGCTGCTCAAAGATTTCCGCAAAAGCGACACCAGAAAAAGACCCATCCCGCTGGGGCGCATGGTGCGCAAGTTTTACTCCCTGAGGGGGTTCGACAAAAATGGGATACCGACCAGGAAAACCCTCTACAACCTCGGCATACAAACTGGGTAAGAGCATTATTTTGCCAAGGCTGCGACCAGAATGATAACTTTACAAATTTATTCTAATTGAGCCTGTCGAAGTTAAAACAGACCAAAATAATGTTCGAACAAACTTTTAAAAATATTGACGATATACTTCACAAAGACGCGGGTTGCGGCAGTGAATTGGACTATGTGGAGCAAACCTCTTGGATTTTGTTCCTCAAATACTTGGACGATTTGGAGCGTGACCGTGCCACGGCAGCCGAATTGACAGGGAAAACCTACACGCCGATTATTGACATTGATTACCGTTGGACAAAATGGGCTGCACCAAAGATACGACGAACTCAGCCTTCGAAAAACGGAAAGGCCACTGAGCGTGTCGAAGTGGACCATAATGCACTTACAGGCGATGACCTTACCGACTTTGTAAACAACAAACTGTTTCCTTACCTCAAAAAGTTTAAGACGAGGGCCGAGAGTGCGGACACCATTGAATACAAGATTGGCGAGATTTTCAGCGAACTGAAAAACCGCATACAAAGCGGTTACAATTTGCGTGAAGTGATTAACCGCATTGATGAGTTGCGTTTCCGAACCCATGCGGAAAAGCACGAAATGAGCCACCTGTATGAAGACAAAATCAAGAATATGGGCAATGCAGGGCGAAACGGTGGCGAATATTACACACCCCGACCGCTCATTACCACCATTGTAAAAGTGGTTGCCCCAAAAATTGGCGACAAAATTTATGACGGTGCATGCGGTTCGGCAGGTTTCCTTTGCGAAGCGTTCGACTACCTGAAAAACCGCCCTTCGGCAGGCTCAGGGAGCGGTTTATCTACCAAAGAAACCGAGATACTGCAAAAACGCACATTTTACGGCAAAGAGAAAAAATCGCTGGCTTACATTATCGGCATTATGAATATGATTTTGCATGGTGTGGAAGCACCAAACATCATACATACCAACACGCTTGCCGAAAACCTTGCCGACATACAGGAAAAAGACCGTTACGATGTGGTGCTTGCCAATCCGCCATTTGGTGGAAAGGAACGTGCCGAAGTGCAACAAAACTTCCCCATAAAAACCGGCGAAACCGCTTCGCTCTTTTTGCAGCACTTTATTAAAATACTGAAAGCGGGTGGCAAAGCAGGTGTGGTAATTAAAAACACCTTTTTGAGCAATACCGACAATGCAACGGTTGCTATTCGTAAAACTTTACTGGAAAGTTGCAATCTGCACACCGTGTTGGATTTGCCCGGTGGCACTTTTACCGGCGCTGGTGTAAAAACCGTGGTGCTGTTTTTTGAAAAAGGCAAGCCCACGCAAAAGGTTTGGTTTTACCAGTTGAACCTAGACCGCAATTTGGGCAAAATCAATCCACTCAACGAAAACGATTTGGCTGATTTTCTATCACTTTACGCTTCGAGAGCCTCAGGGTCCGAAGGTCCCGAAACCGAAAACTCTTGGAATGTGGACGTACGGCCCCTGAGCCTGCCGAAGGGGACCGAAGCCACCTACGACCTGAGCGTAAAGAACCCGAACAAAAAAGAAGAGGTTCGGCTACGCTCACCACACGAGATATTGGAAGAAATGAAAGCATTGGATGAAGAAAGTGCAGAAATCCTTAACTCAATTTTAGAACTGATATGAAAAATTGGGTAGTAAAAAAATTAGGTGAAGTTTATGATGTCAGAGATGGCACTCACGATTCTCCGAGATACGTAAATGAGGGATATGCTCTAATTACCTCAAAAAATTTGAAGAATGATAGTTTGAACTATGATAATGTAAACTACATAACCGAACAAGATTACATTAATATCAATAAGAGAAGTAAAGTTGATGTAGGTGATGTATTGTTTGCAATGATTGGAACAATTGGAAATCCTATTGTGATAAAAGATGAACCAGATTTTGCAATAAAGAATGTGGCACTTTTAAAAGTGCCTGAAAATCAAAACAGCTATTTCTTAAAGTATTATTTGGATTCAAGCCTTGTAATAGACAAAATGTCAAGAGATGCTAAGGGAGCTACACAAAAATTTGTTGGCTTGGGCTATCTTAGAAATTTTGAAATCCCCCTTCCCCCACTCCCCGAGCAACAACGCATTGTTTCCATATTAGATGCAGCCTTTGCGTTGATTTCGAGAGCCTCAATCAACGCTGAAAGGTGCCTGAGCCTGTCGAAGGCACTTTTTGAAAGCTATTTGCAGCTTGCCCTGAGCCCGGTCGAAGGGGGGGTGTTTGGTGGTTCGACAGGCTCACCAACCAAACGGGATGGGTGGGAAGAGAAGACAATCGGAGAAATCGGAAGTCCCAAAATGTGCAAGCGAATTTTTAAAGAGCAAACCACAGCAGTAGGTGAAATTCCATTTTATAAAATCGGCACTTTCGAGAAGGAGCCAGATGCTTACATTTCAAAAGAAATTTATGATGAATTCCGTGCAAAATATTCATTTCCTAAAAAAGGTGATGTTTTGATTTCTGCATCAGGAACAATCGGGAGACGGGTAAGATATGATGGTGAGCCAGCATATTTCCAAGACTCAAATATTGTGTGGATTGAAAATGATGAGAAACAAGTTTCAAATGATTTTCTCTATGAATTTTATGGTACTTGCAATTGGGGTTCAACAAAAGGTGCAACGATTTCAAGACTGTATAATGACAATTTAAAAAGCATTAAAATCAGTTTCCCAAAATCTAAAGAAGCCCAACAAATTATCGTCCGCCAATTAAATGCCCTGCGAGCCGAAACGCAAAAGCTGGAAGCCATTTATCAGCAAAAACTTTTAAATTTGGAAGAGCTGAAAAAGAGCATATTGCAAAAGGCGTTTAGGGGAGAATTGAATTAATTATGACAAAAAAAGATTTTCATAAGTCAAAATTCGACAAAGGCACTCAGTCTAAGCTTGAGGTATTCAAGGAGTACTTCAAAGAAAGTTTTCCTGTTTTCCTTCACAGTCCTTACTTCGAAGAGATTTTTATTTACGATTTCTTTGCCGGCCAAGGCTTAAATAGCAAAAAAGAGTTTGGTACGGCATTTAATATTCTAAACGAAATTAAGCCTTATTGCAAAGACATAAGAAAAAGCACGAAAAAGGTTTATATTATTCTGAATGACAAAGGGGAGTCTGATGTTTTAAAGTCAAATGTGTCAGACTTTTTCAATTCCTGTAAAACAAATTGTCAAGGAGAGTGTGTGTTTGCATTGAATAATAACCTAATTGTAAAATCTGAAGATTTTGAAACCTATTTCCCAAAGATATACCCTGCTATGCTTGGTAGGAAAAGAGCAGCAAAACTCTTGTATTTAGATCCTTTCAAATTTGTTATAGATAGCGATTTGTTCAATAAATTGATAAATATTCCTTCGGCAGATTTTATCAGTTTTATGCCTTCATTCTTTTTAAGACGTTTCCCCGATGTGTCCGCTTTTAATAAATATATCAATACCAGGGAAATTGATTTTAAAAAATCACGACCTGAACATTGCCACCGGGTTATTGCCAATTATTTCAATACACTTGTTCCTCCAGATAAGGAATATTATATGGGTTGCTTTTCCATAAGGAAAGATTCTGGATATAATGGTCTCCTATTTGGGAGTAATCATACTTTGGGTGCTGAAAAATTCCAGAAAGTATGTTGGAAAATTGATGAACTAACAGGCGAAGCCGATTACAATATTGACAGAGAGTTAACCTATGACAAACAGGGAGTTCTTTTTGAGGAAGCGAGAATTCCTACAAAAATCAAACAATTCAACACTGACTTAGAAAACCAGATTATTCAGGGCAAAATAAAAACTGATATTGATTCATACAAGTTTGCACTTAAAAATCGCTGTTTAGTTAAACATTCCGCTGATAAGTTAAAAGAGTTAATGAAAGAAGCGAAAATCGAGGAGTTTAAAATAACTAACAACGATATTCACAAAATTAAAATAGCCACACAAATAAAATTAAAGTAGCTATGGCACACAAGATTGAATGGACAGAGCAAACATGGAATCCATCGGTTGGTTGTTCAAAAATTAGTTCAGGTTGCCAAAACTGCTATGCAGAATCAATGGCACTTCGTTTACAAGCCATGAATGTTGATGGGTACGAAAATGGATTTAAGTTTAATATAGTATCTGGCAGATTAAATGAACCTTTTAAGAAGAAAAAACCCAGAGTATTCTTTGTAAACTCAATGAGTGATATTTTTCATCAAGAGATGCCTGAAGAATACTTAAATAGGATTTTTGAAGTAATAGAAAAAACACCAAAGCACACATTTCAGATTTTAACAAAGCGCGCCGATAGGATGTATCAGTACCTTTCAAAGCGAGAAATTCCTAAAAATATTTGGTTAGGAGTAACTGTTGAAAACAGAAAAGAAGGTTTACCAAGAATTGACAAACTAAGACAATTACTAGCTACAGTGCTATTTCTATCGTTAGAACCCTTACTTGAAGATTTGGGTGAAATTAACTTACATAATATCGACTGGGTAATTGTTGGAGGTGAAAGCGGAAACAAAGCTCGCCCTATGGACAAAGAATGGGTACTCAGTATCAAAAAGCAATGTGAAAAGCAGAATGTTGCCTTTTTCTTTAAGCAATGGGGAACTTGGGGTGCAGACAAAGTGAAACGTAATAAAAGACTAAATGGCAAAGAGCTAAATGGCAAAATTTGGCATCAGTTTCCTGAAGTAATTGAGAAGCAATTTGCTGTCGTTTAATTTTCAGAAAAATAATGAGTAAAACACAAGCAAAATCATTCCGCCATTCGGCAGCTTTTGGCAAACGCATAGTGTATTACGTTATAGGCTTAATGCTTAAAGATGGTTTGGATGTGTAATTACCAATGTTAGATGATGATGCAATAGATGCCGTTGTAAAAAAACCGACAACCACAACGCAACTCCGAAGGAGGTGACAAGGTTATAGAAACAAGAATAATCAACCACAACGCAACCCCGTAGGGATGACAAGAATATTGAAAAAAATGACGTACGAATAAAAAACCCCGAAGGGATGATATGATTATAATGATGAACATACCATCAGCCATAAAACCCCGAAGGGGTGAAATAAATTCCACCCCTTCGGGGTTAGGGGATATGCACCATATTGATTTCTATAATCATAACACCCCTTCGGGGTTAAAATCATAGCATTATGGCAGGCACATTTTCACAAATTTATATTCAATACGTTTTTGCCGTAAAAGGTCGTGAAAACCTATTGCTAAAGCCGTGGTGTGATGAGGTGTTTAAATATATGGCAGGCATTATCAAGGGAAAAAATCAGAAACCACTTATCGTTAATGGTGTTGCAGACCATGTTCATGTTTTTGTGGGTTTAAAACCTGCAATGAGCATTTCGGATTTAGTTCGGGACATCAAAAACAATTCTTCCAATTTCATCAACGAACAAAAATTCCTGAAGGGAAAATTCTCGTGGCAAGAAGGATACGGTGCATTTTCCTATGCCCATTCGCAAATTGAGAATGTGTATCAATACATTGCTAATCAGGAAGAACACCATAAGAAGAAATCATTTAAAGTAGAATACCTTGATTTCCTTCAAAAATTTAACATTGAATACAACGAAAAATATTTATTTGAATGGGTGGATTAATAATATCACCCCTTCGGGGTTTAATTGACTTTTGGTTTGCATTGAGCTATAATCTTTACATCCCTTCGGGATTAAAGAAGATAACCGAACACAAACCCCGTAAGGATGGCATTTTTGCAGAAAACGAAATTATATCATTTTAACAACCCCAAAGGGGTGAAAAGATTATAAAATGAACGAAGCAGAAACCAGAGCTGAACTCATAGACCCAATGCTAAAGGCTTGTGGTTGGGGCGTTGTGGAAGGCTCTAAAATCCTTCGTGAATACAACATAACGCTTGGTAAAATTCAAACAGGCGGTGGTTTCGACTGCCTCACCAACCGCAACCAGGTACGGAGGGGCAAAAGAGAAATTGCCGATTATGTATTGGTGTATAAAGGCTTAAAACTAGCTATAATAGAAGCCAAAAGTGATGAATTGGAAGTGAGCGAAGGAGTGATGCAAGCCAAAAAGTATGCACAGAAACTTCAATTAGAAACCACTTACAGCACCAACGGTAAAGAGATATACCAAATCTGCATGAAAACAGGCGAAGAAGGTTTGGTTACAGACTTTTTAAGCCCAGAAAAACTTTGGAATAAAACATACCCGGTGGCTTCGGCAGGCGTTCGTCTGAGCTCAGCCGAAGGCTCAGCCACCGAAGAAGAATGTGCTCGCCTTGAGCTTGTAGATAGGTGGAGAGAAAAATTTGCCAATGTTCCGTTTGAAGATAAAAGCGGGACTTGGCAACTCAGGTTTTATCAGGAGATTGCAGTTAAGAACTCATTGGAAGCTTTATCCAACGGTAAAGAACGCATCTTACTCACCCTTGCCACAGGAACTGGAAAAACCGCAATTGCTTTTCAAATTTCCTGGAAATTGTTTCAAACCCGTTGGACGGTTCAACAAACTCACCGACCACCGGGGGCTGAGCCTGTGGTAGCCCGAAGACCAAGAATCTTATTTTTAGCCGACCGTAATATATTAGCAGACCAAGCCTACAATTCATTTTCTGCTTTTCCTGATGATGTTCTGATTCGTATAAAACCAAATGAAATTCGAAATCGTGGCAGAGTCCCAACCAACGGAAGTATATTTTTTACCATTTTCCAAACTTTTATGAGTGGAACGGATGAGTTTGGTAAACCTGCACCGTATTTTGGAGAATATCCTGCCGACTATTTTGATTTTATCATCATTGACGAGTGCCACCGTGGCGGAGCCAATGACGAAAGCAACTGGCGGGGCATTTTGGAATATTTCAGTCCGGCAGTGCAATTGGGTTTAACCGCCACACCCAAACGAAAAGACAATGTGGACACTTACCGTTACTTTGGCGAACCAGTTTACATTTATTCGCTGAAAGAAGGCATCAATGATGGTTTTTTAACGCCATTTAAGGTAAAACGCATTAAAACCACGTTGGACGATTACCGCTATACTTCCGATGATACGATTGTAGAAGGTGAAATTGAAGAAGGCAAGTTGTATGAAGAAAAAGACTTTAACCGAACTATTGAAATAGTTGAGCGTGAAACAAAACGGGTAAACATATTTTTGGATGAAGCCAACCAAAACGAAAAGGCAATTATCTTTTGTGCCAATCAAGCACACGCTGCATTGATACGGGATTTGGTCAATCAGGAAAGATTTGAAAGAATTGGAAAATGGGCAAATGGGCAGCGCCACCCTGAGCTTGTCGAAGGGTATTGTGTTCGTGTAACTGCTAACGATGGCGAAGAGGGCGAAAGATTGTTACGAGAATTTCAGGACAACGAAAAAACAATTCCAACCATACTGACTACTTCGCAAAAGCTCTCCACAGGAGTTGATGCAAGGAACATTCGGAATATCGTTTTGCTACGTCCAGTAAATTCAATGATTGAGTTTAAACAAATCGTTGGTCGTGGCACACGGTTGTTTGACGGTAAGGAGTTTTTTACCATTTACGACTTTGTAGATGCTTACAAGCACTTTTCAGACCCAGAATGGGACGGTGAGCCAATCGGAGAAGAACCAAAGGAACCTACCTCATATCCAACATCTGAATCGAATGAACCACAAGTGACTTCAGACTCAGGGGAGTCAACTCTAAAGAAGCAGAAAATAAAAATCAAACTGCGAAACGGAAAAGAGAGAGAAATCAAACACATGGTTTCAACTTCGTTTTGGAGTGCAGATGGCAAGCCCATTTCAGCAGAAGAATTTTTGAGCAATCTGTTTGGAGAGTTGCCTAAACTTTTCAAAGACGAAGAAGAATTACGGAAACTTTGGAGTAATCCGATGACCCGTAGGACTTTATTAGAAAAACTGGACGATGCAGGTTTCCCAAAACCTGATTTACTGACTTTACAAAAGTTGGTTGATATGGAAAAAAGCGACTTGTACGATGTTTTGGAATATGTTTTTAATGGCGACTACATAGCAATGACACGAGAAGCAAGAGCAAAGGCAGCCGAAGCGACAATATTTGCCTTACTCAACGACAAACAGAAAGAATTTATATCATTCGTCTTGAGCAAGTACATTGAAACAGGCGTTGAAGAACTCGACCAGGAGAAACTTCCAATATTGCTGACAAACAAATATCATTCGTTGGAAGATGCTAAAGAAATTTTAGGAGACGTGGCAAACATAAGCCGACTGTTTATAGAATTTCAGGAACATTTGTACAAACAAAAAGTTGCGTAATGTCAGGGCAACAAAAACATGTAGCCAATGCACAGACAAAAACTTTGGTAAAAGTATGCCTGCCCCATGCCCGGCTGTCAGAAACCGAACTTGCAGATTATTGATAAAAATGACTGAAAATAAAGAACACCACTGCCCCAAGCCGCAAAACATTCTACACTTCATGCCACAAATCATTAACAGCATACTGTATACCAGGAAAGACCATGAAGCAAGTTTTTGTTTTTTTCTTTTGTTTGCTGTCTTTTATAAGTAAAGGACAAGAGTTAGAACCTCTAAAAGAAATTGAATTAGCTGATTTTACCAATGGAAATTTAAATCTCGAACAAGGTTGGAGTGTATCAATTGGGCCCGACCCAGAATGGATGTTTTACCTGGTTGAATTCCAAAGGTTCAATCAGGTGAAATTGGTTGATTCGGTTGAGCTTTATGTGTATGAATTCTCTTTCAGATTACTGCAACACCCTTCCAAGGATGTCTTAGTTGTGATGGTTGAAGTCGCATTCGAACATCTTTCTTATTATCCCGTTTACCTGATTCAGCAGGATGCGATAAGGAAAATTGGAAATTTTAACATCAGGATCGCTTGCGACGAATATAATGGATGGCATTATCCTTTGGATGATATAAATGTAAAAGGGAATAATGCCCGGATTGAGTTCTCTTTTGGTCAAGCCGTCATTCTTTTGGATAGAAAATATTTCCCAAAATTTGACAAGAATGAAATTCGGTTTGTTTTTGATTTTACCGGAGAAAAATTGAGAATTGAAACAGACCCATAGGTCGGCACGCAATAAAAGAAAAGACGGGAGGAGCCAAAATGGATGGATAAACCACTACATCTCCCCACAAAACCTACGCGTCAGCGTACCGGCAACCATTTTTAAATACAACACCTTGGTCGCACGGGTAAATGATGCAAAGACGTGTAATTTGGCAAATATTTTTTTAATAATATTACTTCAGCAGTACCATCTTCTGCGTTTGTATTTGATTTTCAGCTCTGAGTACGGCAAAGTAAATCCCCGGAGGGAGATTTATTCCGTAAAATGTATGGGTTTGAACACCCGTTCCTGAAATTTCTTTGGTTTCGATAATTCTTCCGTATTGGTCGATAATTTGTAAGGTGGCTGCTGCAACGGTTGAAGGTACAATCATGGTAATTTTTGCAACCTGATAAAAAGGGTTCGGTGAAATGTTCAGGATTCTTGCCGTTACCTCTTCACCCGAAATTTCTTCTGCAATTGCAGTACTTCCCGGGGGAGTAAAGATGTATTGCGGAAAGCGATTTTTCATGTGGTTGGTTGCTACGCTGATCCCGGCGAAGTCGCCATGGCCGTCATTGGCCAAATCGCTCCAGGCCATCACGCCGGCATATCCCAGATTGAAGGCTGCCTCATACATTTGGGTTACGGTCATATTAAATCCCCCGAAATTTACAGTATCACCAGGGCTTTCGCCTATTATCACAGGTCGGTATCCAATGCCCCAGTGGTTTGGACCCCGAACAAAAGGGTTATACCATGGAATCATCCAATCGTAAAAGTGAATCTGATACCAGTCGAAATATGCCAAACTGTCGTTCCATTGAGCCTGCAGAGACGCATCGCTCCAAAGGTTCACCTCTGTCCCGTGCGGATTATCCCAGTTCCATTTTAAGGAGGCTGCACCGTTTACAACCGGTTTTGAGGTATTTCTGTTTATGGCCGCAGCAATTTGTGCATGCCAGCGAACAACCGCATTCCGATTAAATCCCAGGTTCTCGAACATCCATTCAGGCTCATTGCAAATTTCCCAGGCAAGAAGCATTGGGTCATTCTCATATCTTTGAACCAAAGGAATTAAAACCCTGTCGATATAGGTTTGTGTTTTTACAGGGTCATAAACAAAAGCCCTGAAATTTTCGGATGTTTGGTTGGGGTAATTGGTTAGAACCTTGTTGGTTCTGGCAATATCAAAAGAAAATAGGGAAGGCATAACCAAAATGTTATACCTGTTTGCCAGCCTCATCATATCATCAAAATTTTCCCAAAACACACCAACAACGCCTGTAACATTGCCCTGTGAATCCAAAAGCGGTCCACCCTCTCCGGCGCAGTGAATCCACACCCTTACTGAGTTGATACCATTGGCAGCATATCTTTGAAAAGCTGCCTCAAACTGCCCACTGTTGTAATTATTGCCACCCCATGGGGTTTCAAAATCTGTCCAGTTGACCCAAGGCAGGTTTATGCCGTTTAACCAAATTGGTACTCCGTTGACCATTACCCGGTTTACCTGAGCATTAACCAAAATGGTTGAAGCAATTAAAACCACAAATGTTGCCACAAAAGGTTTATTCAAAATGCACCTCCCTTAGTTAATAAATGAAGCCCATACCGAAAATGAACCAAAGAAGTTGTGAGGCATAGATTAAGCATAACATAATGGTGATTTTCTGAAACCATATAAAATTTTGGCTTTGTCCTTTAGCTGGTGGTTGACTATTCATTATCATTGTGCAGTGAGCACGGATTACACATAACTGGTAAGATTTTAGGGAACCTGAGATACAGGTTTTTGACTCCTTATGAAAATCTTAGCAGTTTGAGAAATAAATAACCAGATGTTTTTTTTACTGAGCTAGTTTTTAAAAGAAACAGCCATGGGTTCAAAATCATCCAACCTTGCGAAATCCTAAACCAGTTCACCGTGAAAATCCGGCCGAAGCGAACGGTATGGCAATATACAGGGCCGAATGCCAGTATTCCCAGGTATGCCCGCCGTCGCGTACCCTTAGTTGACTGGGGATTCGGGCCTTTTGCATGGCCTGGAAAAAGGCGATATTTACATCGAACAGGAAATCATCATCGCCGCAATCAATAAACCACCGTATTTTTCTGAGTTTTTCTTTGGTTGCATCGCTGGCATTCTCGATAAATCTCACGGCATGGTTCTCAACAACGGATTGGTTGAGCAATTCAAATTTTCGGTCGCGGGGAGGTATTCCCTGTCCTGGTTCAAGCCCCATAAGAGCGCTCATGGCATATACCGATGAAAACATTTCGGGATGTTTCTGAGCATAAACCGTTGCTCCGCCACCTCCCATGGACAAACCGGCTATGGCCCGGTTTTGCCTGTTCCCGATGATGCGGTATTTTTTTTCAACATAAGGTATAAACTCCGTGAAAAAAAACGTCTCATACTGCCAGCCTTCCTTGTTAAAATACCCATTCCACAGGGAGCCGGCATCGGGTACAATAATGATCATTTCCAGGGCATCGCCGGCGTCGATGATTTGATTTGCAACATCCTGCAAATGACCACGCTGCACCCAGCCGCGGTGGTTGTCAAATACCCCATGCAAGAGATAGAGTACAGGGAATTTTCTACCGGGGTCGCTTTCAAAGCTTTTGGGCAGATAAATGGAAAAATTGCGATATACGTTTAAAACCTCGCTTTTTATACTGTCAACAATCACTTTCCCCTGTGGGGGCATGGCCGGGAACTGAGCGTTGGCCACTGTGGCCATGATGGCCAGCAACAGCAATGATAAAATCATTCTATTCATGGTTTTTATCTTTTTAGAGTTTAAGAGCTAATTCAATTGGTAGCATTCCTTTTTTGGAGCCTTTCAAAATTAGGGTTTTTCAAACACATTTGCCTCCCTGCTTCTTTTTTCGTTGGATACAACTTACTGAATTGCCCGTTGTCGATTGGGTAATTTTATATACATTAGTCTGATGATTTAAATCGCCGGTGAATAAACCCCACCGATTTCACACCCTTACCCCAGGCAATCAATGAAATTCAATACCCCGACATAATTGAATTAACCTAACTGAACTACAATGGAATTCTTCAAACCCTCAAGATTAGTCTCTGTTCTGAATCGAAAAAAGCACGACCCGGATCAGTTCATTTTTACAGGCAGCCAGAAAAGTGAAAAAATTGACATCCAGCTTTTTAAATACAACAGGCGGGAATGTATTGAAAATAAGGAAGTGCCGGTTGAAAACATTGAAAAATTTGATGAGTTGGGATCTCAATACTGGTTAAACATCAATGGATTGAACGAGCCAGAAATCATTGCAGCTATTTGTGAAAAGCAGGGCATTCACGGTTTGGTAATTCAGGATATTCTGGACGTAAAACAACGACCTAAATTTCAGGAATTTGATGACTTCTCCTTTTTGACTCTCAAGTCTATAATTCCTTCTGAAAATGAAATGATAACTGACCAGATCAGTTTTGTATTTGGTTCACATTACTTAATATCCTTTCAGGAAAGAATTGCAGACTTTTTCGACCATTTGTGTTTTAGGCTAAGGGAAAATAAAGGGATACTCAGGGAGCAGGGGGCTGATTATTTGCTTTTCGAAATGCTCGAATCGATTCTCGACAACTATTTTAAGACTTTAAACAAGCTCGACGAAGAGTTTGAAACGTTAAACTTCACGGATACAAGAAAGGAGCATTCGCCCAATGCTCTGGCAATCATTGAAAACCAGAAGAAATTTATTCATTTCATTGTCAGATCCATTCTGCCCATAAAAGAATTCTCCCAAATGGTAGAACGGGGCGAATGTAAACACATAGAGCAGAGGCATGTGAAGTATTATCTGGAAATCAAAGACCTGTGCTTAACGCTGATCGACAATTGCGAAATGATGCTTTCAACGCTTGAGAGTGCAACAAACCTGTTTTTTTCGGTGCAGAATTATCGTTTGAGTCAGGTAATGAAAACATTAACCATAGTTGCCACCATATTTATTCCCCTTACATTTATAGTTGGGATTTATGGCATGAATTTCAGGAATATGCCTGAGCTTGAATGGAAGTATGGATATTTTGCTTTGTGGGGTGTTATTTTGTTGGTTTTTTTTGGAATGATATTTTTTTTCAGAAGAAAAAAATGGTTCTGAACTATGCAAGAGTTTGGATTTAGAGGTGATCAATTAAACAGCCCAAGAACTTAAGTTTATAAATGAATCAACCATCAAACTGATTATTTAAGCAATAGGAGATTGTTACAAAACCATCGACGTGGGTATTTGTTGTAAGTGTTAAAATACAGCAATAATGCCTGTAATCCAATTTCTGGAAGGAATGCCTTTTGGAGGCGTCCATGTGGTTGCTTTGGCCACAAAACTTTAAATTTTTTAACAACAAATATTTCTTAAGTTTTACTTTGAAAATTGAAAACATTTACTTTTGTGCCTGTGAAACTGAAAGCATACTCATTAACATTATTGCTGGCTTATCTGGCAATACTATGTCATAATGTAGTGCCGCATTATCACCATGTGATGAGTGGCGGGGTGTACTCTGTTCAACATATACACCACCACGGACAAACCCACCATCATGCTTCAGAAGTCCACAATAACCATCAGCACAACTACCACGATCAAGGCTATCATCATCACAGCCACGACCACCCGCATGAACACCCTCACCCAACATGCAGCCCAAATAATGTAACCGCAGACAATAGTCAGGTTACAAGTCTTTATACCCACAGCCTGTATGATGGTCATGTTACCTTTTCCCAGCCGGAAAATAACCATCCCCATGGTTTTCCCTGGCACCATCACATTTCACCTGCCAATGATTTTAATTATCTCAGGCTTGTAATCAAGTTCATTTCATCATCTCCTGACTTTTCCCTTTTGGCCTATTTCAATGAAGGAGATTCTTGTAAAGCCATTGTACCTCTTTTGACGCAGCGCAGGTGGTGTTATGAATACCCCTTTTTGATATTTTCCCGTTACGAACCCGGAGCCACTGGCTTGCGGGGCCCGCCTTCTATTGCCTGAATCTAAGGTAATTGCTTCAATTTACATATTTAATTTTAAATCAAACCTGCTATATGCGGGTTTAAAACCATTACTATTATGAAACGATTGTTGTATTTTTTGGCACTTTCAGTTTACATGACCTTTATGGCCGTTTCATGCGGCCCGGGAGCGCAGCAGCCAGAAGAGCAGCCCCCGGCTGAGCAGCAGGAACAAGCTGCTGAAACCCACGATCATGAGCACGGCCACGAGCACCCGCATGATCACACACACGATCATGCCCACGGACACGATCATAACCATTGTCATGATCATCCACATCACCACCCTCATACTGCTCAGGAAGAATTTGTGGTTGGGGACACAGTGGTCGAAGGGCAAACGCATCAGCACGAACACAGGCATGACCACAACCATTAGAAATACTTTATGGAGCTTAACCCTCCGGAATCTTAAAAAGTTACATCAATGAATAAAATACAATTTTTTCTCATGGCGCTGGTTGCAATTTTTTTGGCTTCCTGCAACCGACAGCCAGTTTCGCACGGGCATGGGCACGGACACGGGCACACACACGATGTGATTGGCGGCCATACTCACGGCGAGGACGATCACGATCATGGCGACGGAATGTTTAGCCATACTTTGTTTTCTGAAGAATATGAAATCTTTGTAGAGTTTCCGGCTCTTGTGGTCGGACAGATCAGCGAGTTTGCTGCCCATGTAACACAATTGAGCAATCACAAACCGCTTTCGGAGGGTAGCCTCACTGTGAGCCTTATTAAAGATGGCAGGGGAATCAGGCATCGTGTTGATTCTGCTGCTACTCCAGGGATTTTCAAACCGGCTCTACAGCCTACTGAAGCAGGTACCTTTCTGTTGTTGTTCGAGCTTACAGCAGAAGACAGGACGGTATCGTTCAGAGTACCCGATGTAGTGGTTTTTGCTGATGCTCATGATGCAGCCCATGCCACTGTTGAGCAACCCCATGGCGAAACTGTTTCCTTACTGAAGGAGCAGGCATGGCGTTCAGATTTTCTTACCCAGGTGGTACAGCCCAGGCCTTTCTATTCCATAATCAGAACATCGGGCAGGGTGAAAAGCCAGCCACAGGCACAGCTCTCGGTAAGCGCCCAGGTTCAGGGTGCCGTAAACCTTATGGTTGTGTTGGGTGAAAATGTAAACAGGGGCGACCTGATTGCCGTAATTTCTCCTACCGGGATCGAGAACAATACATCGCTATTACTCAACGAAAGCAAAATAGCATACGAGCGAAGCAGAGCAGACTACGAACGTTCGAAACCCCTGGCCAACAGGCAGATGTTATCACAGAGAGAGTTTCTGGAAATCCAGCAACGCTTCTTGCAAGATTCATTGCGTTTCAATCAGATAGCCCGCCTGGTGTCTCAACAAGGTCTTAGGGTAGTTGCTCCCATAAGTGGTTTTGTAAGTTCCATACCTGTAGCCAATGGGCAGTTTGTTGAAAGCGGCGCTACAATAGCATCTGTTACCAACAGGGCACCCGTTGTTATCGAAACCTTTGTCAATAAATCGGACTTCAGAAGGGTAGGAGGCATTTTCGATGCCAACTTCAGGATTCCCGGCGACGGCTCTACCATTAACCTCAGGGAGATTAACGGCAGGGTAACATCCAACAATGCTTTTGTAAACGAGCAGGCAGCCCGCATTCCGGTGGTTTTCTCGGCACAAAACAACGGTGAACTTATGCCTGGAATGTTTCTTGAAGCTTACCTGAAAACAGGTAGAAAAGAACAGGCTCTGGTAGTGCCATTAACTGCCATAGTTGAAGAGCAAGGCTTACATTTTGTGTTCATCCAAACCGGTGGCGAATCGTTTGAAAGGCGACAGGTGCAAATCGCTGATAGCGATGGCAGGCTGGTTGAGATTCTTTCGGGGTTAAATCCCGGCGATAGGATTGTAAGTCGTGGAGCACAGTTGGTAAGACTGGCAGCTAAGGCAGGTGCACTTCCCCTCCATGGTCATACCCATTAATACCGAAAACCATGTTGTTAAAAATTATTGATTATTCACTCAAGAACCGTTTGCTGGTGTTGTTCATGGCCGTGATCCTTACGGTTACGGGCACCTTTGTTACAACCCGGATGGATGTTGATGTGTTTCCCGATCTTACAGCTCCCACTGTAGTGGTCTTAACTGAAGGCCACGGTATGGCTGCCGAAGAAGTGGAACGACTGATTACATTCCCCATCGAAACAGCTGTAAACGGCGCTACCGGCGTTCGCAGGGTAAGATCTGCCTCAACCATTGGTTTTTCGTTGGTTTGGGTTGATTTTGACTGGGGCACCGACATCTTTAGGGCACGGCAGATAGTAAACGAAAAACTTGCCATGGTGGCAGGTCAAATGCCTGCTAATGCAGGAATCCCCACGATGGCTCCCCAATCGTCGATTATTGGAGAGATTATCTTGCTGACCGTGTCGTCAGACTCCATCTCGCCCATGGAAGTAAGAACCATTGCAGACTGGCAGATTAGAAACCGGCTGCTCTCGATTGCAGGCGTGTCGCAGGTAATGGTCATGGGCGGTGATTACAAGCAATACTTTATCGAAGCCGACCCTGAGAAGATGCACTTCTACGGAGTGAGTCTCGAAGAGTTGGTGAAAGCCTCAGAAAACCTCAACGACAATGCTTCGGGAAGTTTCCTGAATGATTTTGGAAATGAGTATGTTATTCATGGCGTAATCCGCACCAACAATAAGGTGGATATCGGCAATTCGGTAGTAAAGGTGCACAACGGCAACCCCATCACCATAGGCGATGTAGCAACCATTAGAACCGGAACGCCGCCCAAAATCGGGGCCGGTTTTCTGAACAGCAAACCGGCTGTGGTAATGACGGTGCTAAAACAGCCCGAAACCAATACCCTTGAGCTTACCGGTAGAATTGATGATGCCATTGAAACCCTTAGGGAAACCTTGCCGGGGCATGTGGAAATCAGGACGGATGTTTTTAGACAGGCCGATTTTATTCAAAGAGCAGTGAACAATGTTGCGGAGGCCCTTATACAGGGCGCTTTGCTTGTAGCCCTTGTGCTATTCCTGTTTCTGCTCAATACACGCACCACAATAATTTCACTCATTGCCATTCCGCTTTCGATGGTGGTTGCCATCATCGTTTTGGAAATATTGGGGCTTACAATCAACACCATGTCGCTTGGCGGTATGACCATTGCCATTGGCTCACTGGTTGATGATGCCATTATTGATGTGGATGTGGTGCTCAAACGCCTTAAAGAAAATTCCCGTTTGCCCAAAGAGCTACAGACCAGCAGCCTTTCGATAGTTTACAAGGCTACTGCCGAGATCATGCCTTCGATGCTCAATGCTACGCTGATTATCTCCGTTGCATTTATTCCGTTGTTCTTTTTATCCGGAATGGAAGGACGTATGTTGCGACCTTTGGGTATAGCATTTTTGGTGTCGCTCTTTGCCTCACTGCTTGTAGCTATTTCTGTAACCCCTGTTCTTTGCAGCTACCTGCTTACGACCGACAAGCAACTTGCAGCCCACACAACAGGCAGCCGCTGGGTGCGATGGCTCAACAAGCAATATGGAATGCTATTGGAACGCTCCATGAAGTACAAGAAGATTGTTCTTGGTGTTTCCGTTGGTTTGTTTTTTGGTTCCATGGTGATCATGTTTAATTTGGGAAGGAGCTTCCTGCCCGAATTTAACGAAGGCATGCTTTCTTTAAGTACGGTGAGCCTTCCCGGGCTTTCGTTGGACGAAAGTAACAAGCTGAACGAAAAGATTGAGCAAGAATTACTTGCCATGGACGAAGTAAACACCGTGGTGCGTCGCACCGGCCGTGCAGAATTGGACGAACATGCTCAGGGAGTATTCTCTTCCGAAGTGGATGTGCCTTTCCAACTGAATGGGCGGCCTATGGACGAATTCATGGAAGACCTCCGCAGCCGCCTGGGTGGCCTGAGCGGAATCAACATCACCGTGAGCCAACCCATAGCCCACCGTATTGACCACATGCTCTCGGGTACCCGTGCCAATATTGCCATAAAGGTTTTTGGAACCGACCTGAACAGGATGTTCACCATCGCAAACCAAATCAGCAGCAATATTTCGGGCATTGAGGGACTGGTTGATGTGAGCGTAGAACAGCAGGTGGGTGTGCCACAGTTGCAGATTATTCCACGACGCGAAATGTTACGGCAATATGGCATCCCTCTCAATGATTTCTCCAAGTTTATCGAAGTGGCTTTTGCCGGCAAGAAGGTGTCCGAAGTTTTCGATGGCAACATGAGATTCGATCTGGTGTTGCGTTACGACGAGCGCAACCGCGAATCCATTGAGGCTGTCAGAAACACCCTGATTGATACCCACAACGGCAGCAAAGTTGCCCTGAGGGAAGTAGCCGATGTGGTATCGGCATCGGGTCCGCACACGATAGGCCGCGAAGATGTACACCGGAGGGTTGTGGTTTCGGCAAATGTTGCAGGCCGCGACTTAAGGGGTGTTGTAACAGATGTGCAGAATACCATCGCCGAGAAGGTTGAACTGCCCGAAAATTATTATATCGTTTATGGAGGTCAGTTCGAAGCCGAAGAAAGGGCTGCAGGGCTGCTGTTCTACACTTCCATTCTGGCCATTTTTGTAATTTTCATGCTACTATTTATAGAATTCCGCAACCTGACTGTTTCAGGTGTTATTCTGCTCAACCTGCCTTTGGCATTGATTGGTGGAGTTGTGAGCATTTGGCTTACCTCGGGCATCCTGAGCATTCCGGCCATCATCGGGTTTATAACCCTGTTTGGTATTGCTACACGCAACGGAATACTGTTGGTGTCGCGATACACCGCGCTACAGGACGAAGGTGTGCCACTTTACGATGCAATCATAAAAGGCTCCCTCGACAGGCTTAACCCGATTCTAATGACCGCTATGACCGCTGCTTTGGCTGTTGTTCCCCTTGTTGTTGCAGGCGACCAGCCCGGCAATGAGATTCAAAGCCCCATGGCTTTGGTTATCTTAGGCGGGTTGTTCAGCTCAACCTTTTTGAACATTTTCATAGTTCCGGCAGCGTATTATTTCATCAAAAGAAAGGAACCCGCGAAATGAAGAAAGTAGTCTTGATGGTTTTATTTCTGGTGGGCCCTTTCCTGGGGTTCGGCCAATCGCTCGACAACCTGTTACAGAGCGTGGAGCAAAACAACCCGCGCCTGATAGCCCTGGAGAAATGGCTTGAAGCTGAAGAAGTGAGGGCAAGGACAGGCATATATCCCGAAAACCCTGAAGTGAGCTTTAGTTATCTTTTCGGAAACCCTGAGGCTATTGGCAACCAGCAGGAGCTAGGTGTAATGCAAACTTTCAGGCTTCCATGGTATTACCTTTCCAAATCGGCTGTTCAACAGTTGACTTTTCAACAGATGCAGGCTCTTGCTGATGTAGAGAGGCGCAATGTGATTCACTCAGCGCGTTCGGCGTTTTTTCGTCTGGTGATGCTTCACCAAAAAGCTACCATATTGAAGTCTCGCCACGAGGATGTTACCTTATTGGTAGAACTTATGACCGAAGGATTTGAGGCTGGCGAAATATCCAGGCCGGTTTTGGATAAAGCCAGGATACATGCCATTGGAGTGCAAACCGAGCTTCAAACAACGCTTTCGGATATCAATGTTCAAACCCACCTTTTAGCACAATTAGGTGTCGGATCTGATATTGACAACATGACCTTTGAATACCCTAAGGATTGGGTGATTCCTGAGTTTAAGCAAATTTGGGCTAACCTTTCGGAGAACAATCCAAATCTGATAATTGCAAGGCTCGACATCCAGCAAAGCGAGGAGGAAATCCGGCATCAGCGGATGGCCAATTTGCCTGCACTTACTGCCGGATACCGCTCAGAAGCTATTCTCGATCAGTCGTTGCAAGGCTTTCAAGTAGGGATTACTATCCCCCTGTGGCAGAACAAAAACAGGTTGAGGCAGGCAAGGTTGGAGAACGCTTGGGCTACTGCAAATTATTCGCAAAAGGAAAGCGAACTAATCACAGAAGTTTACGGTATTTACGAAGAGTTGCATGCACTTCATAGCGGCTATCAGCAAATGAAAGCTGTACTTGACGAAGAGCAGGCATCCATTGGCAATCTGGAACTTTTGCGTGCTGGTCATATTTCATTTACCGAGTTTTTGGTAAATGCAGATTTGATTTGGGATGCCAGATCCCGATTCTTACGGGCAGAAAACGATTATTTCGTGTTACTTAGCAAGCTAAAATCGCTGCTGTAGAATCTGCAGCATAAATTTTCAAATCATGGGTTGATTTGGAATATGAGATTGTGCAAGAAACTTTTGCTGTTTCTTATTTATTTTGAAAACCCAACGAGTTTGGCAGGGAACCTAAGGTTCCCTGTTTTTTAATCCCGAAGGATACTACCCGAGCGATTTATGCAGACTCATAAACATGGTGGGTTTTGCCGTCTTGCATGCAGTTTATCGAAGGGCAGAAAGACTCGAACCCGCAATATCAGGATGCTCGGTTCTTGTATATTATCTTGTCGTTTTTAACTATTCACAAGGGGTTAACACTCACTCGTTTTTGGTTGTTAAACGGATGATAAAATTGGAATTATGTCTGTAAAATGCTGAAGAACTACAAATTCTTGTTTTAAAATGCGCCGAAGAAACAAAACATTCTAAACAAGAAACACCACATCAAAAATTTTTTTACTGATAAAAAAATAATCATACATTTGCCGCCTGAAAAAAACAAACAATTACTTCAATGGACGAAGGCCCTTATCATAGTAAATTTTTAATTACACTTCTGTAAGGGGGCTACACCTCCTTGCAGGTTATTAATGCAGGAGGTATAGCATGACTAACTTTTATTCCGAATTACTGGATTTTCTCCAGAAAAAAGACCTTAATTCCTTACGACAGAAACTGAAAGAATTGGATTCTTTCCAGATTGCTGCAACTATTGAGGATTTGCCCAAACCAAACGATGTTTTTCTATTCAGGTTATTACCCAGGGAGCTGGCCAAAGAAATTTTCAAGCACCTTTCGCACGACAAGCAGGAGGAAATTGTGGAGAGCTTTGCCAAAAACCTTGGTGAAATCACCAATCTGCTCAACGACCTTGACCCTGACGACCGCACAGCATTTCTGGAGGAGCTACCTGGCGAGGTAACCCAAAAGTTGTTGCAGTACCTTTCTGAACATGAACGCAGCATTGCTATCAAACTACTCGGATATCCAGAAGATAGCATCGGCAGGCTGATGACGCCTGAATATGTGTCGGTTAAACCATCTTTTACCATTGCCAAAACGCTTGACCACATACGAAAATTTGGACAAGACTCAGAAACTCTAAACAACATATATGTTGTTGACGACTCGCAGGTGCTTATCGATGAAATCCGCATCAAGGAGATCATCCTCGCTTCGCCCGAAAAATTGATTTCCGACCTGATGGACTACCGGTTTGTAGCCCTAAGACCCGATGAGGATCAGGAAAGAGCTATCCGCACTTTTAGCGATTACGACAGAGTTGCCTTGCCAGTGGTAGATACAAATGGTATTCTGTTGGGCATTGTTACCATCGACGATATGATGGATGTAGCGGAGGAGGAAACCACAGAAGATTTTCATAAGATGGCAGCAGTGTCTGGCAAAGCAATGCGGGATAAGTTATTACAGGTTTCTGTGCCAAATGCCATTCGCCTTCGTCTTCCTTGGCTTATCATTACCCTTTTCGGCGGAATGCTTGCAGGCGGGGTAATCCAGATTTTCGAGGAAGCGTTGAGTGCAGTTATTGTACTGGCGATGTTCATACCGGTGATCATGGATATGGGAGGAGATATCGGCATTCAGACATCAACCATCGTAATAAGGGGACTCGCAACCGGCGATATCAACAGAAAAAATGCTGCGAAATGCATGATGCGCGAAATTAGGATAGGAATATCAATGGGCGTTATTTGTGGCATAGTAGTAGGCATCGCAGGCCAGATCTGGCAGGGTGTTCCCATGCTTGGAGTTGCAGTGGGAAGCGCAATGATAGCCACTATTACCGTAGCTACTTTTCTTGGGGCATTATTGCCTGTTCTATTCAACCGTATCGGGGTCGATCCTGCTGTTGTTTCCGGACCGCTAATCACCACCATTAAAGACATTACCGGGCTACTCATTTACTTCACTATTGCCTCATTGGTTATGGGAATATAGTGTTTTTCAACTTGAATTAATCATCTCAATCAAGTAGCTGTACACACCAAAACTAGTTGGCAATGCCTGAGCACAAGGAATCACATCCTTTAATCATGCTTTTATGACCTTTGGGACTATTGCCTAAACTTTTGCAGGAAAGCCTAAAAATACAAAACCACAGAACCCCTTCACGCTTTGTCAGGATCATAGAGTCGTATGTTGCTTCAATACATATACTTATAAACTCAGGGGCTTTGTTTAAATAAATGAATAGTGAAATGTTGCAATTGCACATAAAATAATGGAGGACGATAATCATGAAAATTGCTCTTATATTAATCTTGTTTCTTTCAAACCCCATTATTGGGTTAGGAAACACATTGAGTTTACTTTTGCTTACTGTGGAGCAAAACAACCCCCGGTTGATAGCCCTGCAAAAATGGCTGGAAGCCGAAGAAACAAAAGCCCGTACTGGCATTTATCCCGATAACCCCGAAGTAAATTTTAATTACCTATTTGGAAACCCTGCAGCAATTGGCAACCAGCGGGAAATTGGTATTAGGCAAACCATCAGACTTCCGGGATATTACCTGTCAAAATCGGCCGTGCAACAGTTGAATTTCAGGCAAATGCAGGTGCTGGCTGATGCCGAAAAGCGCGAGGTGATGCATACAGTCCGCTCGGTATATTTTCGCCTGGTATTTCTTCACCAAATAGCTCACTTTGAAAAATTGCGCCATAACAAAGCCGAGAAGCAAGTGGAACTTTTTACTGAAGGATTTGCAACAGGCGAAATTTCCAGACTGGAATTAAAACAGGCAAGGTTACATTTAGTTGGAGTGCAAACTGAGCTGCAATCAACACTTTCGGATATAAAAGTTCAAACCCAGCATTTGATACAATTGAATGGGGGAATTTCTATTGATAACCTCGCCTTTGAATATCCTGCCGATTGGCTTCTTCCTGATTTAGACGCTGCTTTAGCCAAACTTGAAATTAACAACCCGCAACTTGGCATGGCCCGGCTCAACATCAGACAGACCGAGGAGGAAATAAGGCATCAGCACATGGTAAATTTGCCATTAATTTCCGCCGGATATTATTCAGAAAGCATCCTTGGTCAGACTTTACAGGGTTTTCAGGTGGGAGTAACCATCCCGCTTTGGCAAAATAACAACATGTTGAGACATGCTCGGATTCAACATGAATGGGCAAAAGCCAATTATTCGCAACAGGAAAGCGAAATGAATGCCACGGTATCGGGCATGTATCATGAACTAATTACTCTTCTGGCTGGTTACTTGCAAATGAAGGCTGTGCTTGAAAAAGAGCCAGATATTATGGACAACTTAGAGCTTTTGCGAGTCTGTCACATCTCGTTTACCGAATATATGGTAAATGCGGAATTAATTTGGGCGGCGAGAATTCAGTTTTTGCAAACTGAATACGAGTTTTTCGTTTTGTTGAGCAAGCTGAAAACATTGCTGTAAAATCTGCAGCATAAGTTTTCGAACCACTGGGCGGCGCTGATTGAGCTGCACGGTGGTTTTTGTTTACCTTAGATACATGATTTCTTTTACACTGCAAAAATGCATCAATATGACAAAAGGTTGTACTCTGCATCACCCAAAGCGAAAAAGGTTGGCAACAAGGATTCGATTTTAATATCCGAATGCCTGATATTAAGCCTAAGTTGTTTATATATTTGTTGGAGGTAAATAAGCCCGGTATTTTATACCAGGCTCGGACTAAAACATTCCGGTGACCCATGATCTCGAATCGCGAACTCTTCTTTCGCCACCTTGGCCAGACTTCCCAAGCTCCATTGGCTTTGGAGATTACACAAGCGAGTGGAACATACCTGATTGCTTCCGACGGGAAAAAGTATCTTGACTTAATAAGCGGTATTTCGGTCAGTAATCTGGGGCATGGGCAACCTGAGGTGGTTCAGGCGGTAAAAGACCAGGCCGAAAAGTACATGCACCTGATGGTGTATGGCGAGTTGGTACAATCGCCCCAGGTAAAACTTGCCGAAAAACTGATTAGCCACCTGCCCGCCCCGCTCAACAATGTTTATCTGGTCAATTCCGGAAGCGAAGCAACCGAAGGTGCCATGAAACTGGCTAAACGCTACACCGGAAGGTCTAATATCGTTTGTTTCCGAAATGCCTATCACGGAAGCACTCAGGGCTCCCTGAGCGTGATGGGAAACGAAAGGCTGAAAGGGGCTTTCAGGCCATTGCTGCCAGATATTACCATAATTGAGTTCAACGATTTATCACAGCTAAGTAAGATTACCTCCAAAACAGCCTGCGTTATCGCCGAAACCATCCAGGGAGAAGCGGGCGTGAGGGTTCCGGATTCCGGATTTATGCAGTCCCTGCGCAAGCGATGCGATGAAACAGGCGCCCTGCTGGTATTAGACGAGATACAGTGCGGTTTTGGACGAACAGGTAAACTCTGGGCTTTCGAGCATTTTGGCATGGTACCCGATGTTCTGCTGCTTGCTAAAAGCCTGGGGGGCGGTTTACCTCTGGGTGCATTTATTGCCCCGGCAGGCATCATGCAATGCCTTTCCAACCAGCCGGCCTTAGGCCATATCACTACCTTTGGCGGAAATCCGGTATGCGCTGCTGCAGCATTGGCTCACCTTGAAGTCGTGGTAAGAGAGCGCCTCTGGGAATCTGCTGTTGCAAAAGGAAACCTGTTCAGGCAGCATTTGGTGCACCCGGCAATCAAAGCCATCAGGGGACTTGGGTTGATGCTTGCCTTGGAGTTCGACTCTGCTGAACAAACCCGGGATATTGTTGCACGGTGTATTGAGGCTGGTGTGATGACAGATTGGTTCCTGTTTGCAGAAAATTGCATCCGTATCGCCCCTCCGCTTACTATTACCCGGGAGCAGATTTCAGAAGCTTGCAATACGATCATGCGGGCAGCTGACCATTGAGTTTTTGGTTTCCCTTTTTCTGGTTATCTTTATTGCGATTGTTCGGTTCTTCAGTTAAATAATCCTCTTATGGACAACCATTTGGA
>DATIKH010000005.1:0-24207 GCA_035477775.1 Bacteroidales bacterium
AATGCATGTAACCGGAGAAGCGGTTTATGTGGGCGATTTTTTTCCGGCCACAAAGGTGCTGCATGGCAGGGTTGTTTACAGTCCGCGCTGCCATGCCCGGATTATCAGTTACGACCTATCCGAAGCCCGCAAGGTGAAAGGCGTGCATGCCGTTTTGGATTATACCGCCATCCCGGGGCACAACCAAATGAATCCCGTAAAGCACGACGAGGCTTGCTTAGCCGAAGGTGTGGTGCATTGCGTTGGGCAGGCCATGTTCCTGATTGCTGCCGATAGCGATGAAGTAGCCCTGGAAGCCGAAAAGAAGATTACAGTTACTTACGAAGACCTTGAGCCTATTCTTACCATTGGAGAGGCTAAAATTAAAGGAAACCTGCTGATTCCCCCCAGGGTTTATGAGATGGGTTCGCCCGATGAGGTTATTGCGCAGGCGCCAAATGTGCTTAGAGGCACCCTGAAAACCGGACCCCAGGAGCATTGGTATTTAGAAACCCAGGGCGCCTTGTGCGTGCCCGGGGAGAACCGCGAAATGACCGTTTATGCTTCGTCGCAAAACCCCACCGAAACCCAGATGATTGTGGCCGAGGTGTTGGGGTTGCAGGCCAATCAGGTGGTATGTGAGGTGAAACGCTTAGGCGGCGGGTTCGGTGGCAAAGAGAGTCAGGGAAATCATGTGGCGGCCTGGGCTGCACTGTTGGCCCATGCAACCCGCCACGCCGTGAGAATTCAGCTTTTTCGCGACGACGACCAGAAGATTACAGGCAAACGACACCGGTTCGAGGCGGACTACACCATCGCTTTCGACAACGATGGCCTTATCATGGCGTATATTGTGGAACTCAATTCCGATGCAGGCTGGTGTGCCGACCTGTCCATTCCCATCATGGAAAGGGCCATGTTTCATGCCGAAAATTCCTACTACATTCCACATGTGCGCATTACGGGCAACATCTGGAAAACAAACCTTCCGTCGAACACGGCTTTCAGGGGGTTCGGAGGGCCACAGGGTATGGCGGTTATGGAAAATGTCATTGACAGGATTGCCCGTTTTCTAAAGAAAGACCCTTTGGAAATCAGGCAGCGCAACTTTTATGGAACCGATGACCGTAATCTCACCCCGTATGGTCAGGTGTTGAAAAACAACAGATTGCATATTGTCGCCGAGCGCATCATTGCCAAAACCCACTATGCGGAGCGCCGAAATAAGGTGAATGCCTTCAACGGCTCGCATACGAATGTGAAAAGGGGTTTGGCATGTACACCCGTAAAATTCGGTATATCGTTCACCACATCGTTTCTGAACCAGGCAGGGGCGCTTGTTTTGCTCTACAAAGACGGAAGCCTGCTGGTAAATCACGGGGGAACGGAGATGGGGCAGGGGCTTCACACCAAAATCCTTCAGATTGCCGCTGTCGAGATGGGATTACCCCTGGAGTGCGTAAAAGTAAATGCCACCAATACGGCAAAAGTTCCCAACACTTCGCCAACAGCGGCCTCTTCGGGCACCGATATGAACGGCATGGCCGTGAAGGATGCCATAGATAAACTTAAAATGCGGCTGCGCCCATTGGCCATAAAGATGCTTCAAAACAAATATGGGGATATCGGAAGCGGCGAAATTGTTTTTGACAAGGGTAAAGTGTTTTTCAATGGTGAAGCACTAAAGTGTATTTCAGTGGCAGAATTAGCGGACAAGGCGCATCTCGAAAGGATCAGCCTGAGCGCAACCGGTTTTTATGCAACTCCCGAAGTACATTTCGACCGCACAACCGGCAAAGGTCATCCGTTTTATTATTTTGCCTTCGGGATGGCAGTGTCGGAAATGGAGGTTGACCTGCTCACCGGACGAAGCCGGGCGGTAAGCGTCGAAATCGTTCACGATGTTGGCGATTCCATCAACACGGCCATTGATAAAGGTCAGATATACGGGGCTTTCATTCAGGGTTTGGGCTGGTGCACCACTGAAGTGATTCGGTGGGATGATAAGGGAAACCTTTTGAACCATTCGCCCGACACCTACAAAATACCCACTCTGGGCGACACTCCCGAATTTTTTGAGGTAGAACTCCTGCAAGGAAGGCCAAATCCCGGAGTTATCCACCGCAGCAAAGCCGTGGGAGAGCCTCCCTTTATGCTGGCTCTGTCGGCCTGGTTGGCCATCAAAGATGCCGTTTCGGCCAGTGGCAATCATCAGTTCGAACCATCGTTCGAACTGCCCGCCAGCAACGAGGTGGTAGCGCTTTCGGTGGAAGAGATCAGGCAACAATTGCAGGTGCAGCCATAATCCCAACTTTCGTAGTGGAGAAGAGGAACCATTTAGGTCAACCTCCCTGTTGGTGCGGTTTGGTGTTTTCAAGTCGTTTCCGCTCCTTGCGCACGTGGCACCCAAGCCACCCCGATAAGAAACCCAGTCCAAAAAAGGCTATGAGCACCATAAACAAGCGTCCCTGAATCATAAAACCAAGAAGGTTGATGGATATGGGCTGCCAGTTCTGAATTATGAAAATTACGGTTAAGATGAGTACGATAGCCATGAGTGCATAAAACCGGCTGCTTTGTTTGGTGGTGGGCTTTTCCATACTTTCTGTTTTTTCGTTTTAGGAATACAAGATCACGGTTGTGTACGAATCATCCTTTTGAGCCTTCTTAATTCGCCGCCACTTAGCCGGGTTGTAATCATGTAGGGTCCTGAGTAATACCTGAACTGCACCCTTGATGCTCCTAAAATTGCATCCAAAATTTCCGGGTTTAGTGTGTAACTGATGCGGCTTTCCCAAAAAAGGGATTCCTGCATCCCGGTAACTACCCTCACATATACCGAATCGGCGGTAAGCACGTTGCTGGTGGTTGGAGTGGTTTGTCGAATCCTGTCAACAGTGAGAACATTCACAGATATTTCGAAATGCTGGTTGTCAATCAACACAAAAATGTTTGGCTCCACGGGATAACTCCTCCTGGCCATTCTTATAGTCTCAAAAACTGTAAATTCATTGGTGCTGTCACCTCTGAATTCTCTTAAAAAGTGCTGCCAAGAAATTAAAAATGGCGTTCGCCTTTCCTCGCTGCGGTTGTGTTGTAAGTTTAGCCGTACTCTGTCAATATTCTTTATCCTGTCTGATTCTACCAGCACCCTGTTTGGCTCCCTGGTCATTCCTACCATCAACAGTACGCAACTATTCAGCAGGAAGATGGCTATCATTCCCAAAAATATTACCACAAGTTTTTTTGGTTTTAATAGCATTTTCATAGACTTTTCCTCCGGATATTTGAATTTGAAAATTAATATCGCACCAAAAAAACCTGCCTGACGCTTACCTCAGGATGTACGCAATGGTTACTCCCAAATAGTTTCCAATGGCGTAACCAATGATTCCGATGGTGATACCGGTTACCACAATCTGCCGGTTGCCCAACGCCCCTGCGATTACAGGCACAAATGGTGGTGAGCAGATAAGGGCAGTTGAAGTGATTATGGTGGTGTCGGCATCTATTTTCAGGATTTTGCTCAGCAGGGTATGCAGGATAAGCGAGCCAAAAACTGCCAGGGTAATGTAACCAAACAAAGCCGGAGCGATCTGTCCAAGATTGCGGATATCGGCCATCGAGGCAACCACAATGCTGAATATCAGGATAAGGTACATTCCGGTATCGAAAGTACGCGCAATGCGGTTGACTGCAGGAAATAGCGAAACAGCTATAGCCAGGGTGGTAATGGTGAGGATAACCACGGCCATCACCATGTTTTGCGGAACGAGCGTGCTTAGTCCGCCTCCTACGCCTGCTATAACTACGGCAATACCGATGGCTTTGAGCAGGGGGAAAAAGGTTTTGGGACGTAATACATGGAAGAACGGCTCCTTCACGTTGTTGTTTTCAATTTGATCTTCTCCCGTATAACCTTTAAACTTGGGAAGGAATTTGCGAAACAGAAACTTACCTGCCGTTATAAGAAATGCCAGATAGAATACTCCCACCACCAAATCGTATGTGTGGGTCATAATATAAATTGCGGGATCTACATCGAGGGCCATTTTTATGGATGCGAGATTCGGTGTGCCTCCGGTATAAACGCCAATAAGCATGCCTGAAACCTTCCAGAGTTCAGGAATATTGGCATCTCTGAAAATAAAAAAACCTGCAAGAACCATTACCACAACCGAAAAAATGCCTGCTACCAGTGACACCAAACCACTGCCGGCAACTTTTTTCCATTGGCTGATGTTGGTCGAAAAAAGCAACAGGGGAATCGCCATCAGCACGGCTATGGTCATCAGCAGGTCGCGGATCTTATAAATCCTGAAAGCCAGTAAATCATCAGAAGTCAACTGATTGGCGGCATACATGGACCTTATGCCGTCGAGGGTAATTTCAGGCTGGGTGATCAACACGTCATTCAAAAACGCACTTTTGGCCGGCAAAATCCCGATATTGCCCAGCACAAGCCCCACACCATAGGCAATAATAACAGAGCCAATCTGATTGGCAATTTTGTAACGGTAGGTTAAGTATAAAATCAAAATGGGTGTCAGTACATAAAACAACGCTAAAAATGTCAGTTCCATGGCGCACAAATTAGGTTAACAAATTCTTATCACGGTAAAGATATAATTTTTTATAAAAACGGTTAAAATTCCGGTTTTTCGCGCCAAGTAAAATCATCTGTTAATTTTGCAGAGCACCTGGTATGAAATTGTGCCAGTTATTTTTTTAGAAATCCTTCCATGCAAAAGCATTTAAACAAGTTTAAAGAAATTGCCCTTACCGCTGATCTTTCGGGCCTTTGTGATAAAGAACGGGAAATGATTTCCTTGTGGATTGATGTTGCAGACCTTATGGACGGAATTTTCTGGCTTCAATCTTTCGGCGAGCCTGGATCATTGTTGCAGGGAATCAGCAATGAACAGGTAAGGAAATATGCCAAGATTCATTATGGTCCATGGGATCGCATAAGCGGAAATGAGCCATTTGTTGAGGGATACGGCAAGAAAGCTCCGGGTGCCCGGTTTTACCCTACCGATATGAGCGTTCAGGAGTTTGAGGCTCTTGCCGACCCGGCCAAAACCAGTCCCTACACGCTGATCGACCGCGACCAGTCAGGCGGGCTGGTCTGCATTCCGTATTCTAAAGCCTATTTACTGCAGCATCAGGATGCTGCCAGGCTCCTGCGGCAATCGGCAGCCCTTGCCGATAATCAGCACCTTAAAAACTACCTGTTGGCCCGGGCGGAGGGGTTTATCTCCAACGAGTTTCAACCCGGCGACAGGGCCTGGATGAATGTACATGACTGCAATATTGATTTCGTGGTTGGCCCTACCGAAACTTACGAAGATCGCCTTTTTGGTTACAAGGCCGCACACCAGGCTTACATTCTGGTAAAAGACCATGAATGGAGCAACCGGTTCAAAAGTTACAACCTCTGGCTGCCCGAATTGCAGGCAGGACTCCCGGTTCCAGAGGCATATAAAGCCGAAATTCCCGCAACAGGTTCCGGTATTGGGGTTTACGATGTTGTTTACTATGCGGGCGATTGCAATGCGGGTACCAAAACAATTGCTGTAAACCTGCCAAACGATCCTGAAATTCATCAGATGGCCGGCAGCCGGAAACTGCAGTTTAAGAATGCAATGAAGGCCAAATTCGACAACATCCTGGCGCCCATTGCCCGATTGGTCATTCACGAAAGTCAGGTGCACCATGTTACCTTCGATTCTTTTTTCGATAATGTTACTTTTCATGAAGTCGCTCATGGTATGGGCCTGAAGCATACTGTACCGGCGGGAATTCCATTGCGGATCGCGCTTCGTGAATACTACAACCCGATTGAGGAGGCGAAGGCCGATATTATGGGTCTGTACCTTATTACAAGGCTCAGCGAAAAGGGTAAAATCTCCGGCAGCAGATTATTGGATAATTACGTTACCTTTTTTGCAGGAATTTTTCGTTCTTTAAGGTTTGGAGCTTCCAGTGCACATGGCCAGGCCAATATGATCATACTGAAATATTTCTTTGATAAAAAAGCATGCGAAGAAAAACCTGATGGAACATTCTATGTGGATTTTGAAGCCATGCAGCATGCAGTTTCCTCACTTGTGGCCGAGGTGCTGTTGTTGCAGGGCGATGGAAATATTCAAATGGCCAAAGTATGGTTAGAAGAGTGCAGGCCCACAGCTGGCAAAATTCATTCGGCCATTGAAAAAATCAATTCTAGTGAAATTCCTGTTGATCTGGTTTTCAGGCAGGGCAGGGAGGTGTTGGGGTTGAAATAACAAAATGCGAATTTGGGTTTAGCCTGCTCATCGATTTAAACCAATTCATTTAATACTTGTCAAACCGAAATCTAAAACCATTTTCCGATGATATTACGATCAGTTCTTTTGTTTTCATTTTTGATAACTCTTACCCTGGGCCTCTTTGGGCAAAGGACGTGGGATTTTTCCAATGATTCGGTGATTGCCAGGCTGAGGCAGGATGTTCTAGTCCTGACAGCCGAAGAGATGCAAGGGCGCGAATCGGGTACTGAAGGAGAGCGCATTGCAGCCCTATACGTTAAAGAGCGAATGAAGGAGATCGGCCTTCAACCCCTGTTCGATGGTTCTTTTTATCAGGATGTGCCTTTTTTTGGGGAGTTGAAGCCTGGCCCTAACAATCATTTGGGCATAAGGCATGTGCAGTTTACCCATGGTGAGGATTTTTATGTGCTTCCACAATCAGGCAACGACACCGTAAGTGCGAGGGTTGTTTATGTGGGGTTTGGACTTGAAGGGATTGAAGGACTCAATGGTTATCCTGCCAAACAAAAGGTACAAGGAAGGATTGTAATGATGGAATACTACCTGCCCCCGGGTATGGAAGGGAGTTTGGATATGACCTTCAACGAAACGCTTGCATACCGCATTGAATTGGCCGTAAAGAAAGGGGTCTCCGGAATTATATTCATGAACAGTCTTCCAGGCACCACCGACCCCATCATCAGTTTACGGCAGCGGGTTCCTAGGGAAAATATTCCCATCGTTTTTGCCAATAGTGAAATAGCAGAGCAGATAAGGAAAAGGCCCCGACGCGAGGTAACATTGACCACCCAGCTCGACCGCCAATCACTGACAGGACTGAATGTTGCAGGATACTGGAACAATAATGCCCAAACAACCGTAATTATTGGAGGCCATTTCGATCATCTGGGTTTTGGCGGGGCAGGTTCAAGAAGCCCCGGGGTTGTAGCCCTGCATCCGGGAGCCGATGACAATGCCAGCGGCACCGCAGGTCTGCTCGAAACAGCCCGCTATTTGATCCATTCCAACCTTACGGGCAACAACTATATTTTTATTGCCTTCGGAGTGGAAGAAAAGGGCCTGATTGGCAGCAGGTACTTTGTCAACAGCGATGCCTACGACATGTCCCGGATAAACTATATGTTCAACCTCGACATGATTGGTCGCTCCAAGGAGAACAACCTTTCGCTGATAGGTACTGGCTCTTCGCCATCATGGGATGCTATCATTGATGGTGTTGCACACGAAGGACTTACCATACGCAAAAGTCCAGGGGGCTTGGGTGGCTCCGACCATGCACCGTTTTACCTCAAAGGCATTCCCGTATTGTTCTTCTTCACCGGCATCCACGACGATTACCACCGCCCAGGCGACACGCCCGACAAAGTAAATTTCGAAGGCACCGAGAATATTCTGGATGTGGCTATAAACATTATAAGCTCGTTGGATGGGCAAAACCGACTGGCTTTTTCCCAGAGTCAACAGAACGAAACTGTCAGAAGGCGAAGCGATGGCGTTTCGCTGGGTGTGATGCCCGACCATGTTTATACCGGCAACGGCCTAAGGGTGCTTGCTGTAATGCCCGACCGTGCTGCTCAAAAAGCAGGTTTGCAAAACGGCGATGTGATTGTGCGTATCAACAACCTCGAAATTACCGAGATACAATCGTATATGCGGGCACTGAATCAACTCAGGCCGGGAACCACTGCCGAAGTTACCGTTAAAAGAGGCGATCAGGTGCTTACCTTGCCAGTGCAACTATAAAGTCGGGTTGGCTTTTGTTTATGAAACAAAATGCAGCCTAAAGGAACTCCATGTCGCTTCTTCGGGTAATCTTCTCGCAATAGTGGCACTTTAGTTTTAGGTCTTCTTTTTCCACAGCCTGAAAGCGCGTGGCTACCTGTTCATAGTTGGTAACACAGTTGGGATTGAAGCATTTTACAATTCCGGTAATCATATCGGGAATTTCCACAATTTTTTTGCTGCTTACCTGATAATCCCGTATCTCGATGATGGAGGCATTCGGAGCAACAAGTGCTATCTTATTCAGTTCCTCGGGTTTAAAAAATTTATTGCTGACCTTTATTATGCCTTTGCTGCCGTACTTTTTACTTTCGAGATTGGTGGCAAATAGCACCATGTCTCCAAATCCTTCCAGTTTTAAAATGCGTATTACGCGAAATACAGCATTAGAGGGTATATGGTCTATCACTGTGCCGTTTTCAATGGCAGTTACCTTCAACTCCTTGATTATCTTGCTCATTTTTTTATTATTGAAGTGTTTTTAAAGTGTTTACTTACCGCAGTCCTAAAATCAGCGCCATAAGTGCCTGGCGAACATACACCCCGTTGAGCGCCTGCTGGAAGTAATAGGCCTTGGGGTTGGAGTCAACGTTGATGTTTATTTCATTGACCCGTGGCAGCGGGTGAAGCACCTTCAGGTTGTTTTTGGTGGCAGCCAGCATATCGTTATGCAGGTTGTAAGAGTTTTTTATGCGTTCGTACTCCAACGGGTCGCTGAAGCGCTCTCGCTGAATGCGGGTCATGTAAAGGACATCTGCTTTAGGTATAACCTCCTCCATCTCGGTATATTGGTGATAGGTCAGGTTTTTTTCCTTAATATGCATTTTTACCGAGCTTGGAAGTTTGAGTTCGGTAGGTGATATCAGGTGGAAGGTGGTGTTGTAGTTGCACAAGGCAATAACCAGCGAGTGTACCGTGCGGCCATATTTGAGGTCACCCACAAAAGCCACTTCAAGGTTGTCGAGCCTGCCCTGGGTTTTTAGAATGCTGTAGAGGTCCAATAAGGTTTGTGTGGGATGCTGATTGGCCCCATCGCCGGCATTGATTATTGGCACCGGGCTTATCTCAGAGGCAAACCTTGCGCTTCCTTCAACGGGGTTGCGCATCACAATCAGGTCGGAATAACTGGCGATAGTCAGGATGGTATCGCGCAGCGATTCCCCTTTTTTCACCGAGGTGCTTCCCGCTTCTGAAAATCCTACCACTTTTCCGCCCAAACGGTTTGCAGCGCTCTCAAAACTCAGACGGGTACGGGTAGAGGGCTCAAAAAAAAGCGACGCAATGACAAAATCCTGCATGATGTTCTGAACAGGATTTTTCTCAAATTCGCGGGCTACCTCCAAAACCCTCAGTTGTTCTTCCTTACTGTAGTCGTTGATGGAAACCAGACTTTTGTTTTTCATTCCAATTGGTTTTAATGTTTGTAGATAATTGAAGATTTAGAAACCATAAGCCCAAAAAAAAGGGGGCAAATGCCCCCTGAATCCTACAATCCGTTAGCTCCTATCTGTAACCAGTCCCATTTTAATCAGGAATTCCTTAATGATTTGACCGAAGTTTGGCGAGCCGATTTCCTGCAATTCATAATCTACCTTAACGGTCGGTTTTTGAATTTTCACAATCCTGTTCAGGTCAATTGGCGTAGCTATTAATACGGCATCGCAATCAGTTCGGTTTATGGTTGCCTCAAGGTCGGCAATCTGTTGTTTTCCGTAGCCCATGGCTGGAAGCAGTGTGCCTATTTCCGGATAAATGGCAAAGGTTTCGGCAAGGCGGCCCACTACAAATGGCCTTGGGTCAACCAGTTCGGCCGCTCCAAATTTCTGTGCAGCCACGGTTCCTGCCCCGATTTTCATGTGGCCGTGGGTCAGCGTTGGCCCATCTTCTACCACCAGCACCCTTTTGCCTTTTATCAGACCGGGCTTGTCAACTGTAAGCGGCGATGCTCCGTCAACAACCACGGCGTTGGGGTTCACTTTCCTTATATTTTGCCGTACCGTTTGAATGTTTTCCGGACCGGCGCTGTCGATTTTGTTGATCACTACCACATCGGCAAGCCTCAGAGTTGTTTCGCCCGGATAATAGGTTAGCTCGTGCCCCGGACGATGCGGGTCAACTACCGTAACCATCAGGTCGGGCTTAAAAAACGGAAAATCGTTGTTGCCGCCATCCCACAAAATAACATCGGCTTCTTTTTCGGCTTCGCGGAGAATGGCCTCATAGTCAACTCCTGCATAAATCACATTGCCACGGATTACATGAGGCTCGTACTCTTCCATTTCTTCTATGGTGCAATGATGCTTTGCAAGATCTTCTACCTTGCCAAATCTTTGAACTTTCTGAGCCACCAGGTCGCCATAAGGCATGGGGTGCCGTACGGCCACCACCTTCATTCCGTGCGACATCAGCGTTTCAATAATCCTGCGAGAAGTCTGACTCTTTCCACAGCCTGTGCGCACTGCCCCAACGGCAATAACTGGCTTGGTGCTTTTCAGCATGGTCTCTTTCGGGCCCAACAACATGAAATCAGCGCCGCTGGTATTCACAACAGAGCCAAGAGCCATAACCTCATTGTACGATACATCGCTGTATGAAAACACACATACATCAACATCTAATTCTTTTATCAGCCGGGGAAGATCATCCTGAGCATAAATGGGAATCCCTTCAGGATATAACCTTCCGGCAAGTTCTGCTGGATATTTGCGTCCGTCAATATCGGGTATTTGCGCTGCAGTAAATGCTACAACCCTGTAATTTTCATTATTTCGGTAATAGGTGTTGAAATTATGGAAATCCCTTCCGGCAGCTCCGATAATTACTACATTTTTTTTTGATTTATTCATAAAGAGTGTATATTTAGATTAATGTAATCATAAACCGAAAATCAAACATACAAATTTACGGCTTTAGAATTGCCACGAAAGTTTTCCGGATTTTTTTTTAAAACTGTTTTCAACATTGCGAAATTTAGGAGGTTTGACATGAAAAAAATTCAGGCGATTCATTTTTTTAATACCGGCATCAAGGGTGTTTAGTTTTTTTAGCTTTTTCAGGTATTGGTATTCTGTTATTTTTGTACAAAATACTTCATTTTAATTTTTAATTTAAAAACATGCGAAAAGTTATCCTGGTTTACATTTTGATTTTCATCTATGGTCTGGGAGCATCTGATCTCAGGTCATGTACCAGTGTATTGGCCTCACGTGGCGCTACTGCCGACGGCAGTGTTATGACCAGCTATACCTACGATGTAGCAGGCTTTGCATCGCCCTTATATTTTTATCCTGGAGGCACCTACAAGCCCGGCGACTCCCTTTCTGTTTTTGGATTTCGCGATGGAGCGTTTTTGGGTAAGATTGCTCAGGTTGCCCAAACCTATAAGGTTATTGGCAATATGAACGAGCACCAGGTAGTAATTGGAGAAACAACATTTGGAGGTCGCACCGAGTTGCATGGCGGACCGGGTATTCTCGATTATGGCAACCTGATGATTATTACCCTGCAAAGAGCCCGTACAGCGCGGGAGGCCATCCGTATCCTTGATGAGCTGGTACGCACTTACGGATATCTAGATACTGGAGAAACCTTCTATTTTGCTGATGAGAATGAAGTTTGGATTATGGACTTTATTGGTAAGGGTAAATTTGGCAAAGGGGGTGTTTGGGTTGCTGCCCGCGTTCCCGAAGGATATATTGCTGCCCATGCCAATCAGGCGCGCATTCGTTACGTAAACTGGAACGATCGCGACAACTGGCTCTGGTCGCCCGATGTTGTTGACTTTGCGCGTGAGCGTGGATGGTTCAGGGGTAACCGCCGCGATTTCAGTTTCAGAGAAGCCTACGCTCCCATAACTCCCCGTTCCCTGCTGCTTTGCGAAGGCCGCGTATGGAGTATCTACCGCAGGGCTGCTCCCTCGCAAAATTTTTCCGACGAATATTGGCGCGGTGTTGAAGGGGCCGAGCCTTATCCTTTGTTTATAAAACCAGATAGAAAACTGACCCCCGAAGACATGATTGCCCTGGTGCGCGACCATTTTCACGGAACGCCCTATTTTACCCGCGAAGGATTGGCAGCAGGCCCGTTTGGTACCCCGTACCGCTGGCGTCCACTCGGATTTACCCTTGAAGGCGATACCATGCAGTACTCATGGGAAAGGGCTATTTCGCAACCCCAAACAGCCTATTCGTTCGTAACCCAATCAAGAAACTGGCTGCCCGATGCCATCGGTGGCATAGTCTGGTATGGCCTCGACGACACCTATACCAACGTGTTCATGCCGCTTTATATAGGTATGACACGCAGCCCCCAATCCCTGAGCATCGCTTGCCCGATAACTTTCGATTGGAATTCGGCTTACTGGGTCTTCAATAAGTTGGCCAACCATGCCTATCCATTTTACAATCTGATGATAGGCGATATTCAAAAAGTGCAGCGCGAGCTCGAAACCCGTGCCCATTCGATGGTACGTGCCATCGACAAGGCTGCCTTGGCTTTACACCAATCCAGTCCGCAGTTCCTGCCGGAGTACCTGACCGATTTCAGCGTAAATTTTGCAGAAACAGTTGTGAATCGTTGGCGCGAGTTGGCTTTTGACCTTTTTGTTAAATACAACGATGGCTACATCAGAGGCATTGATTCGGTAAACCAATGGCCCGAAGGTGTAGGTTATCCTGAAGATTTCAGACGCCGTGCCGTAGAAGACAGGCCGGGTTATTATGATGTCCGCTGGCGAAAACCAGGCGAACCGGTCAGATAGTTCGAAGACTTTGTTTGCTAAATTTGGGGGGCTGTTGGCCTCCCTTTTTTATTGTCGGCTTGATCGTAATAGTATGGCTAATTTTGAAAATTTTGTGATCCGTGTTTATGGAATTGGCATCCATGATGGACGGCTGCTCGTAACCGATGAATTCTGGTACGATACCCCGATGACCAAGTTCCCTGGAGGTGGCCTTGAATATGGCGAAGGGCCTGTTGACTGTCTCAGGCGCGAATGTCGGGAGGAACTGGGGCAGGAAGTTGCTGTAACCGGCCATTTTTACACCACCGATTTTTTTCAGGAAACCAGGTTTCTTCCGGGAAGGCAGTTAATCAGTATTTACTACCTGATGAATTTAAGTGCACCGGAGGCCATTCACGTTGCTTCCAAGCCATTTGATTTTGAGTTGAGAGAAGGTGCCATCTCTTTCCGTTGGATTGACCTCGACACCCTGGATGCCAATGCATTTACCCTTCCTATCGACAGGTTGGTTGCGGCTAAGCTACTTGCAGGTTGGAATGATTCCCGGAAAACATAAACCAAAGGCAAGTCTTCTGTAAAACCCCTTAGTCCTTAATAATGCGTATTGCCAGAAGGTTGAACATGAATGAAGAGGAACAACTGCCTAAATACTTGCATAATCCTTATTTGATAATCAATAAATCGTATGCCGGTATTTAATTATCTGAGTATTTAAAGAAGTACAGATTTTTTACTTAATATTGAATGGGTTTTTTGAGGTAAATCCTGTGGTTGTTTAATTTTGGTGCTTCAGGACTGTTAAAATAGATTTTTATGAAGCTTGAATATGTCTTTACCGACGATCAGGTGGTAACCTTTTGCCAGGCTACCTGCGATGTGAATCCTGTTCACGATCCAGGCTATATGTACAGCCACAACAAAAGGGTCATAGTGCCCGGCATGATGCTGTTTTCGAAAGTAGCAACCATGCTTTTCGGGGCAGTGGGCACCTCACTCGATACCTATAAGATTCTCATAAATTCGATTGTTAGTACCAACGAGCCCATCACCCTGGGTTACGAAGACGGCCCGGATAACGAAAAATACATTTTTGCGGTAAACAAACAAGATTCCTTTTCTTTGGGCGAAGAACGGTCAAAAGTTTATCTGCGCAACACAACCGTTGAATTTCCAAACCTCGGCAGCTACCAATCCCTGCCAGTTGAAAATTGGCAATTGGAAAGCTTTGGAAAGGTGATTGATTGCCGGAATGTGATTCTGAGAGATTTTCTTTTTGGGATTGCCTATGCCAGCAATGCCCTTTTCAGGTGTATTGGCAACCCGGAGTCGGAGGTTGAACAAGAAATAAACCACCACCTCGACAAATCAAAAAATCCGAACCAGGTTTCTCCTGTTTATCAGACGCTCGAAATTTTTCTCCCGCCCGATCCCAACCCTTTGAAACCAAACCGGCCTATCGACTACCTGATTCGGTTCGAGAGGGAGGTTGCCGGAAGGGTTTACAAGGCTAAGGTAAGATGTGAGCAGCAAGGTTCCATCCTGTATCATTCTGAATACAGGCTTATTGCCATTCCAGACAAAATTATTCTCCGGATGGCAAAAAGTGTTTAGGGCGGGTTTTTTCTGTGTTTTTTGTTGATAGCCTTTTAGTCCCTCATTTTGTGCATTATAGCTCTTAACTGGATAACTAAAAAAAGAAGTTAGATAAGAGTTTATCCGCAAGGCGCGCGAAGCCTTTCGCAAAGTTCGCAATTGTTTTTCATAGCGTTCCTAGCGATTTTTCCTTGTGTTATTTGCGGTAAAGATTTCCTCATTATCGATCAATATAGCCCCATATTGAATAAAAAGCAGTTACATATGAGAGAATGCCCTTAACAAGGTAAGGTTTCAGAAGTGCTAACTGCTTTATGACCTGATAAATACCCCTGAAGAATTTTTGGGGTTTTGGGTAGTTTGCTTTTTGTGGGACGTACTGGAGTCGAACCAGTGACCTCATGCCTGTCAAGCATGCGCTCTAAACCAACTGAGCTAACGTCCCCCTGATACTGTAAAATGCAATCCCTTACCGGGATAAGGGATTGCAAAATTAGCAGAAAATTTCAGAATCTGTCAAATCAATCCAGACAGTTTACAGAGGGATGTTGCCGTGTTTTTTCGGCGGTGCGGTTTCACGCTTGGCCTGGCACATCTCGAGCGCCTCGATCAGTTTTTCCCTGGTCTGGCACGGATGAATCACCTCGTCGATATATCCATGGCCAGCAGCCTGGAACGGCGTGCAGAAGGTGTTCTTGTAGTCTTCTACAGCTTTGGCTTTCTCCTTGTCATTCAGTTTGTCGCGATAGAGGATGTTTACAGCGCCATCGGGTCCCATAACGGCAATTTCGCCTGTGGGATAGCTGAAGTTCACATCGCCGCCTACGTGCTTGCTCGACATAACCACATAAGCTCCACCGTATGCTTTGCGCGTGATTACCGAAATTTTTGGAACGGTAGCTTCGCAATAGGCATAAAGCAGCTTGGCACCATGTTTTATGATACCGCCAAATTCCTGACCTGTTCCCGGTAAGAACCCTGGTACATCCAAAAAAGTAATGATTGGAATATTGAAAGAATCGCAAAAACGCACAAAGCGAGCCGCCTTGTTCGAAGCGTCGATATCGAGTACCCCTGCGAGCATGGCAGGCTGGTTGGCAACAATACCTACAGGTTTTCCGTTGAGGCGTGCAAATCCTACAATGATATTCTGGGCATACAGTGCCTGGACCTCAAAAAAGTTGCGGTCATCGACCACCGCTGTAATGAGTTCCTTCATATCATAAGGCTTAAATGGGTCTTCGGGAACCAGCTTGTACAGGGCTTCATCCTGGCGTGTTACAGGATCGGCGCAAGGCTTTACCGGAGGCTCTTCCATGTTGTTTGCCGGAAGGAAGCCAAGCAGCTCGCGAATCATCATCATGGCCTGCTGGTCGTCGTCGGCGGTAAAATGGGCTACCCCGCTCTTGGTGTTGTGGGTAATGGCTCCCCCGAGTTCTTCCTTGGTTACCTCTTCGTGGGTAACGGTTTTGATTACGTCGGGACCTGTAACAAACATGTAGCTTGTTTTCCTGGTCATGAAAATGAAGTCGGTGATCGCCGGTGAATACACCGCACCGCCTGCGCATGGGCCCAGGATGGCCGAAATTTGGGGCACCACCCCGCTGGCCTGTACATTGCGGTAGAACACGTCGCCGTAGCCCGCAAGGCTCTCAACGCCTTCCTGAATGCGGGCGCCGCCGCTGTCGTTCAGGCCGATGATGGGAGCGCCCATCTTCATGGCCGAATCCATCACCTTAATGATCTTATTGGCATTGGCGCGGCTTAGCGAGCCCCCGAAAACCGTGAAGTCCTGGGCAAATACATACACCAGGCGTCCGTCGATTTTACCATATCCGGCAACAACCCCGTCACCGTAAAATTTCTGCTTGTCCATCTCAAAATCGGTACACTTGTGTACTACGAATTTGTCGAGTTCTACGAATGATTTCGGGTCGAGCAGGTCTATAATGCGCTCGCGGGCAGTTTTCCGCCCCGAAGCGTGAATTTTGGCAATACGATCCTTACCGCCGCCCTCTTCAGCAAGACGGTTAATCCTTTCAAGTTCCGTGTATTTATCTTTAAGTGACATCTGTTTGATTTTTTTATTTTTCTGAATTGTACTCAATGATTACCATAGGCTGTCTGGCGTCAACGGTTTGTCCTTCGGTAACCTTAACATCCGCAACAACACCGTCTTTGGCTGCCTTAAACTCGCTCTCCATTTTCATGGCCGAGATGATGACTACAGTTTGGCCGGCTTTAACAGGTTGCCCTTTTTCTGCCAGTACTTTTACTACTTTACCCGGTATGGGCGCCAGGATGGTTCCTTCGCCATCATCACCCGAACCTTTCTTGCGGCTCAACAGATACCTCGTTTCGGCATCAATAACCTCAGTTTCGCAGGTGATCTTAAAATTGTTTACCAGATACTTCTTAACGCCATCAATGGGTAGTAGCACGATATTGTTAACCACATTGTTGTGGATAATGGAGTAACTCCCTTCCTTCACTTTTACAAAATCAAGGTGGTACTCCTTGCCATCCACGCTGACAGCCAATTGACTGCCGTTGCGACTTAATAGCTCTACCTTGGCGGTACGGTCTTTTAGTTTTACTTCGTATGACATGATATCTCTTTAAAATTTCATTACATTTCTAACCCTATTATAGTCTTTCCAGTTATTTTTCCTGGTGGCTTTTGCTTCAGGCTGAACTGCCTTCACTTTATCGAGATATTCCATCAGGGAAGCAATCATCACCAGATCCTGGTCGGTTTGGGTATTTGAGCCTGCCTGCATCAGAAAATCATAATTGTCTTCAATAAAGTGGGTGTTGTAGTTGCCTTTTACAAAATCCTCGGCTAAAGCGATGCGTTCCAGGAACCTCACGTTGTTTTTCACACCGGTTACCTTAAACTCATGAAGCGCCCTTAAAGTCCGGTCGATCGACTCTTTTCTGGTTCCGCCCCAAACCACAAGCTTTGCGATGAGCGGGTCGTAGTAAAGAGGTATTTCAAACCCTTCGTAAATATATCCGTCAACCCGCACGCCTAATCCGCTGGGAGTTTCGATATGGGTTACTTTGCCGGGAGCAGGCATGAAATTGTTTTCAGGATCTTCGGCATATATCCGGCACTCGATGGCATGTCCATTTTGTTGCAACTCGTGCTGTTTGTATGTTAATGGAAGGCCGTTGGCAATATTGATCATTTCCTTTACCAGGTCAACTCCTACCACCATTTCGGTGATCGGGTGCTCAACCTGAAGGCGGGTGTTCATTTCCAGAAAGTAATAGTTCAGGTTGTTGTCAACAATGAACTCAATGGTGCCGGCTCCTTCATAGTTTACTGCTTTGGCTGCGGCTACGGCATGTTCGCCCATTTCCATACGTTTTTCGTGGGTAAGAATGGGGGAGGGGGTTTCTTCGATGATCTTCTGGTGACGGCGCTGCACGGAGCATTCACGTTCGAAAAGGTGAATGGCATTGCCGTGCCTGTCGGCCAAAATCTGAAATTCGATGTGGTGGGGCGACTCAATATATTTTTCGATATACACCGAATCATCATTGAATGCTGCCTTGGCTTCGGAGCGGGCCGCCCGCAAAGCGCTCGTTACCTCGTTGGAGTTCTTAACCAGGCGCATACCTTTACCGCCACCTCCGGCCGAAGCCTTAATCATGACAGGAACACCAATTTCTTCAATGATCCTCAGGGCCTCTTCCTCGGAGGTAACCATGTCAACAGTGCCCGGAACAACAGGAACTCCTGCTGCAATCATCGTTTTACGGGCAGTGATCTTATCGCCCATATTCGAAATGGAATAGGCTGAAGGGCCGACAAATATGATGCCCTCCTGTTTGCACCTGTCCGAAAATTTTGTGTTTTCGGATAAGAATCCATAACCCGGATGAACTGCATCGGCTCCACATGCCTTGGCAACATGGATAATTTTATCAATATTCAGGTAAGACTCCAGCGAGGGGGAGGGTCCGATGTGATACGCTTCGTCAGCGCTCAGCACATGCAGGGAATTACGGTCGGCATCGGAATAAACAGCCACCGTTTTAATTCCCATCTCCCTACAGGAGCGAATTACCCGTAACGCAATTTCGCCGCGATTGGCTACAAGAACTTTTTTAATCATAGGTTTGGGTATTTGTTATTAAGTTTTTTTTTATTCAGGGGCTAAAGATAGATATTTATTGAGAAGTCAAACTTTTTCTTTGCTAATTTGTTTGCCAAAATTTTCCATGGGCTAAGGATGGGTTGAATAGGTATCTAAAACAAAATTTATTTTCTTATTTGGTTGTAAAACAGACATTTAATTACGATGTTGAAAGCTGATATTGTTTAAAGTAAGATATTTTAGGCGTTGTGATACGCCTCGTTGCGCAGAATGCTGAAAGCTCTGTACAATTGCTCGACAAAAAACAATCTGACCATTTGATGAGAGAAGGTCATGGCCGAAAGCGACAGCTTAAAATCGGCTTTCTGATAAACCGATTTTTCAAACCCCCATGCCCCACCAGCAATAAAAAGCAACCTCTTTACCGAACGATTCATCTGCTGCTGTACGAAACCGGCAAATTCAACGGAGGTGAATGAATGGCCTCTCTCATCCAACAGTACACAGTAATCGCAGAGTCCAATATATTTTAGTTGAATTTCCGCCTCCTTTTCTTTAAGTAGGGCAGGGGAGTTTCCAGTCGTTTTGCCGGAAAGGTGATGCTCAATGAGCTCAAGTTTTGTATAATGGCTCAACCTTTTTACATACTTGTCGATACCCTCACGCAGGAATTGTTCCTCCGTTCGCCCCATGACCAAAAAGGTAATTTTCATCCGGCAATTATTTTTTTAAGGTTATGAAAATGTGGTTTTTTTGGTAGAAGATTTGCAGTAAGCACATGGAATTATCCCGAAAGATCGGTTGATGGTTATTAAGTTAAAATTGTATCTTTGTGAAATGTCAAAAAAAGTTAAAAAACTGCAAAAGTTTGGTTCAGTTTTTGTGCGAATATAGTCTGATTTGTATTATAATATGAACAGGTATCTCATCTTAGCAATTGTTTTTATTGGTTTTATGTTCTCGGGAAGCCTTCGTACTTTCTCGCAGACCGAACCCATTACCAATGAAATAACTTTAGGCATACGTCAAGGAAACTCGCGTGAAATCGCGAAGTTTTTTGGCCCTAATGTTGACCTAACCTTGCCCGGTAGCGAAGGTGCTTTCAGCAACTCTCAGGCCGAAGTCATTTTACGAACCTTTTTTACCCGTAATACCCCTTCCGCATTTACCATTTCGCACCAGGGAACCTCGCGCGATGGTTCGGTGTATGCCATTGGTACCATGCAAACCCGTCAGGGCCAAGTTTTTCGGGTTTATTTTTTGCTGAAAATGGTCGGTGAGGGTTTTCAATTGCACCAGTTGCAATTTGATCCTAATTAAGTTTGTTCCGGTTTTTATGCTTAATGGCCGCTTTGTTGCATCATTACTTTGCGCAAGCGGCCATTCTTTTGTATTAAAATTACTGGTTCACACGGGGGCAGTTTATTCAAAATTGGACATTTTGCTGCTTTCATGATATGTGCTTGGGTGAGGAATGCCTTAATTGGCAGGCCCGGTTGCAGCGGAGATTTACATGACTACGTGCTATATGGCTCACTTATAGCTATCCTTCCTTAATCTGCCATACTATTCAGAATCTTGCTCAATGCTCTGGTAAGTTCCAAGCGTGAATAATGTTCTGTATTCCGTGAGTTCAACTCCAATTTTTTGTTTAGGAAAGCTTGTTCCCATTCCAGAAGAAGTTGGGTCATTTTGTTTTTGTCGTCGAAGGAAGCTATATGGCCGCTTTGGGTTTGCATGATGATGGATGCGGCGTCGCCGTCTTCGGGCCCAATGGCTAGGACAGGCCTTTTAAGTGCCAGGTATTCAAAAATTTTACCGGTTGTAATACCCATCACATTGGGGGTGTTGTTGAGGGGCAGAAGCAATACGGCCGATTGCGAAGCTTTGGCCAAAGCCTGGTCATGAGGCAGGTAGCCGGTTTTTTCAACAAACCGGGTTAATCCGGTTTCCTGAAGCGAATCCAATACGGAAATATCAGTTTTTCCAATCAGGCGTATTGACAGTTTGGTGGCGAAAAATTCGCGCTGTTCGACCAATTGTGCCAGAACCTCCCATAGCTTATGGGGATTGCGGTCGGCATTGAGCGAACCCAGGTGGGTTATACTAAAGGTGTCGTATCCGAAAGGGGGGAGGTTTCCAAAGTCAGCAGGGTCGAAGCCGTTTGTAATTACATGTATGTTGCGACTGTAAATGGATTTCAGCCCTTCCGAACAAGTTGGGCTTACCGTTACCACCCTGTCGGCAGTTTCAAGCACCTTTCGCTCCAACCTTTTGTGCTTCGCATCGGCCCACCTGGTAAGCCTAAGCTTATTGTAAAAATCGATCTGTGTCCAGGGGTCGCGAAAGTCGGCCAGCCAGGGAATGTTCACCATTTGCTTCAGGCCGTATGCGATCATGTGCATGCTGTGGGGAGGACCTGTCGAAACGATCGCATCAATGTGGTTTTCCCTGAGCCATTTCGCCAAAAATTTGACTGAAGGACCTATCCAAAAACAGCGGGCATCGGGTATAAACAGGTTTCCACGGATCCAGGCCGATATTTTTTCGGCAATGCCCGGCCGTTTTTTCTCACTGATAAATCCAGCCTGAATGTTTTCGCGGTAACTGCGGCCGGAAAAAATTTTATAAAGCAGATAAGGCTCCAGAATCCTGGTTTTCAACACCTCTATTCCTTTAGGAACATCTTTCTCCAGACTTGAGTCAAGGGCGGGATATTCAGGGTTTTGAGGCGTGTACACCACAGGCTCCCAGCCAAAATCCCTCAGGTATTTAACGAATTTCAACCACCGCTGCACCCCGGCCCCGCCACCCGGTGGCCAATAATAGCTTATGATTAAAACCCGTTTCACAGAATTGCTTTTAAATGTCACCCACCTGATTTTCCGACTTGTTCCTGTGTTTTTTATAATGGAACCATAGATAAGCTGCGGAAAGCACCAGTATCAATGCGCTGAAGAACCAGGCGATGCGGCTGCCGGTGAAATAAGAGGCCGGCCTGAACTCGAAAATGATCTCGCCGCTTCCAGCCGGAATCACCATGGCACGCAGTATATGGTTGACACGAAAATTCTCAGCAGGCTCCCCGTTGAGGGTAACTTTCCAGTCGTGGGGGTAAAATATCTCGGAGAAAACGGCAATCTGTTGGGTGGCCGTTTGGTATTGATACCTCAGGCGGTTTGGTGCGTATTCCATGAGTTGTATGGTAGCCAGGGTGTCGGATTCGAGCGTAAATCCTTCTACGTATGTCGAAAACCGCCTGTCAACAATAGCCGTTGAGTCGGGGTTGAAATCATTCAATGCCATAATTTCTTCGTCGGCATTTTCAACCATTCGTAAGTCGGCTACAAACCAGGCATTGCCCATGGCATCAGGATTAAGTCGGGCCTGGGGTTGCTGATTTTCGCCGGGCACTATGAAATACTTTGTGTTGAGCATGTTCAACACGTTCATATTTATCTGCTCACCGGTAAGGTGAAAATCGATGATATCCTGGAAGCGCTGCAGCTTGGCCCCGTGGTACCCTCCGATAGACCGGTGAAACCAGGAGGTTGATGATTCGTTGAAAGTATTTACTGCAGTGTTAAATACCCTGAAGTGCAGGTCCCTGTCCTGTAGTATCTGCAGGTTGGCTTCGGTTGGCCTGAAAGGTGTTACCACATTGCGCCTGGGCTGAAAATGGCCTTCGTTGAGATATCTTTTGTTTACCGGCCACATGTCGAAGGTAATCAGGGCGCCAAGAATGAGCAGGAATGCGAAAACTTTGATCTTTTTGGTTGCAAAAAGCAATACTGCGCCTGCTGCTGCCACTATAAACAGGAAGCTTCGAATGGCGTCGGCCTGGAAAATCGCAATGCGGGCATTCTCAAGATTGGTAAGAAAGTCTCTGATCTGGGCTTCGGCCTGCGGATTCTGGGCAATCTGTCCGGCAAAAAAATCGGCTTCGGGTTGGCTGGTAAAGCTAAAGAAGGTCTTTGGCATTAAATAAAATACCAAAGCCAGACCGGCAGTTAATGCCAATGCAGCCAGAAACTCCCTGCTGTTCCATTTCAACAGACCGGGATTAAGAACCATTTGATGCAGGAACAAAACAGCTATTGTTGGTATGGCAAGCTCTGCAATTACCAGTATCATAGTTACTGCCCTGAAGCTGTCGTACAGAGGAATGTATTCGATGAAAAAAGCGGTAAACGAAGGGAAATTATATCCCCACGACAGCATGATTGCAAGAATGGTCGAGAGCAGCAATCCCCACTTCAAAGGACCTTTAACATAAAAAACGCCTAAAAAGAACAGAAACAAAACGATGGCGCCAACATAAACCGGCCCTGAGGTGAAAGGCTGCTCGCCCCAGTAATGGTTTTGTTGCGACACAAATGCCCTGAATGCCGGTTCTACTTCTTCCATGGCCACCGGGTTGTTGCCCAGGGCTCCGGTAGCACCACCCTTTACATTCGGGATCAACAAACTGAAGGTCTCGCCCAAACCGTAGCTCCATTGGGTAATGTAATCCATCGAAAGGCCTTCGGTAGGCTCGCGGTCGCCAATGGTGATTTCTGACCCTCCGCGCATGGATTCTTCGGCGAAGGTAAAGGTTGACCAAAGGCTGCCAATGTTTATCCCTAAAGCAATAATGAGTCCGCCAAAAAGCACTGCTATGCCTTTAAAAAAGCGTGCCAATTGTTTTTCTTTTATATGGCGGTACAATTCGAAAATTCCGTAGAAAAACACCATGATTCCCAGATAGTAGGTAATCTGATAGTGGTTGGAAAACACCTGAAGTCCCATGAAAATGGCAAACAAGATACCGCCTGCCAGTAATTTCCCTCGAAAGGTGTAAATAACCGATGCCAGCACCGGAGCCATATAGGCAATGGCTACTGCTTTGGAGTTATGACCTGCCTGTATGATGATGAAATGATACGATGAAAAGGCAAAGGCCAGAGCCCCTATCAAAGCAACCCACGGGTTTACCTTGAGTAATATCAGAAACAGGAAGAACCCTGCAAAATACAGAAAGATCATATCGGCCGGACGTGGGAGCCACAGCGTCATGACATTATGAAAGAAATTGGCAATGTTGTATTTCCAGATCACCGAAATCTGAAATGCCGGCATACCCCCAAACATGGAATTGGTCCAAAGGGCTTCCTGGCCGGTAACCTCCCTGAAATCGCTGATCTCTTTGGCCATGCCCTGAAATTTAACGATATCGGGTTGCAGCAACTGCTTGCCTCCGAGTATCGGATGCACATAAATTACCGACATTATCAAAAACAAGCCAATTGCCACCAGGTATGGCAGCAGGGCTTTAAAATCAATATTCAGACTCTTTACGAAATTCATGGCTGGCAATACGATAAAAAAGGAAGGTTAATTGATTTATGGATGTTGGTGTAGAGAAAATGCTATTTGTCGCCTTTAATTTCTTCAAAATCGGTGTACTCGCCGAGGTTGCCGGTGGTGCCACGATTTTTTCTCTCATTGTAGGTAATCGTTACACCGCCTTTGCCACTTTCTTTATTTTGATTAAAAGAAGGGTTGTTCTGATAAAATTTCTTCTTTACCCGGTTGAGGTAACGTTTCACCATGAAAGGTAAAACAAAGGCGGTAAGAACTCTGAATGCCAGGTAAATCAAAACCAGGATGGCAATTACTTCTAACATGTATGGAAGTTTACTGAAATACGGGCAAA
>DATIKH010000006.1:0-58321 GCA_035477775.1 Bacteroidales bacterium
AATGTAGAACTGTATAGAATTCAGGCATGAATAGGTAATTAATTAAACAGCTTTTTGATAAAACCATGATCCAAAACAAACCACCAACCGTTCTGGTTTGTCCCCTCGATTGGGGCATGGGACATGCTACACGGTGTTTGCCGGTTATTCATTCGTTGCTACAAAACGGATGCAGGGTAATCGTGGCTGCCGATGGAAAACCTTTCGACTTTCTTTACAAAGAACTTTCAGAAAGGGTTGAATTTGTGCGTTTTGAGGGCAAACCTATCCAATATCCAAGGGGAGGGCTCATGTTGGTAAAACTCGCCATGCAGGTGCCTGGGTTTTTTTTGTCCATCCTGAAGGAACACAAGAAATTAGAGAAACTGATTTTAGAAACCGGGGCATCGGTAGTGATTTCCGACAACAGGTTTGGATTATGGAATAGGAAGGTTCGTACGGTATTTATTACGCATCAGTTGAATGTTCAAATTCCGTTCCCGCTTAAATTTATTCAGCCTTTGTCGCGCTGGGTTGTCCGAAAATTTGCCGAAAGCTACGATTTTTGCTGGGTGCCCGACACACCCCTGGCTCCCGGGTTAAGCGGTGAACTTTCGCACGTAAAACCTCCAAAAAATGTTCGGTATGTTGGAATACTGAGCAGATTTGGCCTATTGCCCGAGTCTGAATTTAAAAATCCCCTTCCAAAAGATTTTCCGGATAATTTTTACTTTGCCATCCTTTCTGGCCCTGAACCTCAGAGAGGCATTTTGGAAACTTTACTCACCAAACAATTCCTTGATTGCGACCTGCCAGTGGTAATGGCTTTAGGTTCCCCTGGACAGGAAGTTTATGAAAGGGAAAAGAACCTTTTAAAAATTTCGCATCTCGGAAGTAATCAATTTGGCTGGCTTCTGAAAAATGCCCGGCTGATCATTTGCCGATCGGGATATTCGAGCCTGATGGATATATCAGTATTTGGAAAAAAGGCACTTTTGATACCTACCCCCGGGCAAACAGAGCAGGAATACCTGGCGCAAAAGCTACACTCAGTCGGCATGGCGCTGTATGTAAGACAGGAAGAACTGATTCTTGACAACCAATTGCATCTGGCCGAAAAATGTACCGGAATACCCTCTGAATTAAACCAACAACTGCTCCAACGTGCAATTGAGGAACTTTTGACTGACCATTAATGGGTCTTGGTCATTGTTTTGGGAACCGCAATAATGATATCTGCCAGCCCTTTGTTCCCTTCTTCCAGCTCAAATACCGAATCCTGTTCTACGGTGCTGATGGTGAGAATGCGCAAGTTCGGATTAAGCCTTCGCAGATACCAGTATATACCTTCGAAATTGTTGGAGTGGTAAGCTCCGTTGAAGTGAATAAACACGCCCCCGGGTTTGAGGTTTTGGTAAATAAAATGTGCCATGGTGGCATCTTTTATGGCCTGGGCTTTTGGAAAGTTTGGTCCGATATGGCCAGGCATGCCTTCCATATTGAGCATGGCTTTGTAACCCGGCAGATTCGGATCATATTCAATGGGCAGTGGAGCGATGTACATTTTGGCTTCTTCCGAGAGCGCATCAAGGCCTTCAAAGCCGCTACGATTTACCACCGCAGCATAACGTCTTGGAATATTGGTGGCAACAAACGGAATGGTTTTTTCGCGTGCCAACTCGACCAAAGGCCGGATGTCGGTTTCGTAGTTTCTCCAGAGCTTGGCTTCGGCCCTGAAATTCCTTTCAGTAATCAGCCCGGAAAGGTATTCGTTGAGTATTAGTTGGTTGTCGGCTTCGAACATCTCTGCTCCCATCACCAGATATTGACCTTTTTTGCCTGCCAATTCGCGCGAAAGCTCCAGTTGAAGCCAATGCGAAATGGGGTTGTTGTGAAATTCGCCAAACAAAACCACTTGAACATCGGCAGCCCTTTTCACTAATTTTCCGAAATTGACCTCCCTGCCCTTCTTGTTGAACAACTGATAGGCCGGCAGGTGCTGCGATACAACCGTTTGTATAGCAAGGAGAAGAGTTAACCCGATGATGATTTTTTTCATAATTGGTAGGTTTAAAAAAGGTTCTCAATTAGCATAACATTCAAAAAGCAATCACACGGCAAGTAATTCAACCTCCAGTGTGCTTTTTAAAACAAATTTTGCTGCGAGAAGGTTCAAAAATTATTTAGCTGTTTTTCTTTAATTCATCGCCCGAAAAAGACAATGGCAGCAGGTCGTGTACCTTTTCGATAATGAGAATTTTCCCATCCTCCTTGCTAAGCAATATTTTTATGGGCTTCTTCTGGAGTATTTCGTATTCGAGCAAAACTTGCCGGCAGGCCCCACAGGGCGAAACAGGGTCACCTAAAATTAGCCTGTTGGATTTTGCGCTGATGGCAATTATTTGCATAGAAACACCTGGAAACATGGCCGATGCTGCAAAAACAGCCACGCGCTCTGCACACAGGCCGCTTGGATAGGCGCCGTTTTCCTGATTGCTGCCTGTAATTACCTCACCGTTTTCGAGCAACACAGCAGCACCTACATAAAACTCAGAATATGGGGCATAGGCTTTGGCGGTCATATTACGCGAAAGCTCAACAAGGTGCTGCTCATGAATAGGTAATTGCGAAATGTCCTCAAGTTCAAAGATTTGTATCGACAAACTTTTCTTAATCATAAGACCCGGTAATTTGAAAATCCCAGCAAAATGGGTAAAAATGGGGCTAAAGGTAGGAAGGATTGGACAATCCTCAAAATAATTTTACTGAAGCTTGACTTTCGGCTGATTCAAAACCAAACCTTGTGGTGCTTTTTGCGGCAACATAAGCGCAATTAAAAACAAAGTTGTGTTGATTATTCCACCCCGAATCGGATTTTCAGTTGCACTATTTCTGGGCGGTTTCCGATCCTTATGGGCGGGCCCCAGGTTCCTACTCCGTTTGAAACAAAAAGGTGCATATTGTCAATTTTGCTGTAACCGTGGCTAACAACATAAATAGCTCTGGTTATAAAGTTTATGGGCCATAGTTGGCCGTGATGGGTATGACCCGAGAGCATCAGGTCGGCTCCCGACAGGGCGGCTGATTCGGGATGAAACGGCTGGTGGTCGAGAACAAATACCGGGAAATTGGTATTGATACTTTGCATGAGACTATCGAGGGGTTTTCGATCGCGCCCGACAAACTGCCTTTTCTGAAAATCCTCCCGGCCTATGAGATAAAAACTGTCGGCGATCTTTACTACCGAGTCGCGCAAAACCATAACACCATGATCGCTCAGGTAGCGGTAAGCAGGCTCTGATCCTCCAATGTACTCGTGATTTCCCATAACGCCAAAAACGCCCAATTTTGCTTCCAGATTTTTGAGGGAGTAGCCCAGGTTTTGTCTTATCACCGGCGCAAGGTCCTCGTCAAGAATATCCCCGGCAAGCAAAATGATATCAGGATTCAGGTCATTTGCTTTCCTTACAATATTCTCAAGTCTGTCGTTACTCATAATGGTACCCAGGTGCAGATCCGACATGAGGACAGCATTAAGGTTTGTTAATCCTCCAGCATTTTTTTGAATGTGGATGTTTACCGTTTTTATATGCGGGCTTATGGCATTTATAAAGCCTGCTGTCAGCAATAGAAAAACGACCAAAATGCTTCCACCAAGAAACCAAGGTCTGAGCAGGGGCAGCCGGCCGTTCAAATCAGGCGAAAGGATGTGAAAAACGGCGTTAACCAACCTAAGAATGTCGAAAAGCAGCGTAATCAGGAAAAAATACAACATGGCACCGAGCCAGAAAGAACCAATCCACACCAGAACGTCGCTTACAGGGCCTAACCATACCCTTTCCAAAATGCGCCCGGCTACAAACGTAAGGGCTAAAGACCAAAAGACAACGATATATCCAATGCGCAACAGGCCTTCAAAAGGAAGAGCTTGCAACCCCCTGATGAATATGTAATAATTTGCCAGACCGTAAACAAGAAATACAACAGAAAAGAAAATGATGGAAGCCATTTTTTGCCGAATTAAATACTGAATAATAACAAAACCCTGCACGGTTCTCTTTGTTTAGCCTATGTGGAATATGAACAAAATTTAATTTTGTCGGTTTCAAGCTAAGATAACGTATTTCATTAATGAACCAATTGCATATGACTTTTTCTGGAAAAACAGCCATTATTACCGGTGCAACATCTGGCATAGGAGCCGAGGCCGCCATCGCGATGGCGCAATCTGGCATCCATCTGGTTTTGCCGGTGCGCAACCTTGCCAAAGGTGAGACAATTAAAAATGCCATTTACCGGGTTGCCCCCAATGCTCAGGTTGACCTGATGGAATGCGACCTTTCGTCGATGGATTCGATCAGGACTTTTGCAAAAAACTTTTCAGAAAAATTCCCCCGACTCGATATCCTGGTTAACAATGCCGGTGTATGGGAATCCTCCAGAAAAACTTCCGCAGATGGTATTGAACTGACCTTTGCAGTGAATCACCTGGCCCCGTTCCTAATGACTAACCTGCTTCTCGATAAATTGGAGGAAAGCGCTCCTGCTCGCGTCATTACCGTATCGAGCGATGCCCATAGAGTTGCCAGAATGAATTTCGAAGATTTAGAGGGAGCGAAAGGATGGAATACCATGACCTCCTATGCCCAAAGCAAGCTGGCCAATGTTTTGTTTACGCGTCAGTTGGCTGATAAGCTTCATGACAGTGGAGTGGTGGCCAACTGTATGCATCCGGGTTTTGTTGCTACCAGGTTGTTTGACAGGTTTCCGGGTTTTCTGGTTAAATTCTTGTCGTTGTTTATGATAAACGCAAAAAAGGGAGCAGAAACCATAGTGTATCTGGCAACAGCACCGGAGGCTCAGTATTTTAGCGGTCTATATTTTTATAAAAAGAAGGCAAAGGACACAGCACCCGCCTCCAAAAACATTACGGATGCTGAAAAGCTGTGGGAATTAAGCAAGCAATATACAGGCATCTGATAATTGGTTTTTGATCTTGCTGAAAACTAATAATTACTTTTGTCACCGACTTATCCTGTGAGAAATGGACCGAGAGTTGGCTTTTGATTTATTGAATCAATATATTAAGAATCCCCGCATGATTGCCCATTGCCTTGCTTCGGAGGCTGTGATGCGGGCCTTGGCCATTCGGCTCAACGAAGACCCCGACCAATGGGGTGCCGTTGGTCTGCTGCACGATCTCGACGTAGAGATGACCGAAGGTGATATGAGCATACATGGCATAGAAAGCGCCCGGATTTTAAGCGGGCTTGGTTTGGATGCGCAAATGGTTGAGGCCATCATGCTCCACAACGAAAATGCCCTACATGGTCAAGACCGTTCAAAAAAGCTTCATTACGCATTGGCTGCGGGCGAAACCATTACAGGCCTGATAATGGCTACGGCGCTGGTGTATCCCGACAAAAAAATTGAAAACGTAAAAGCAAAATCTGTGGTTAAGCGTATGAAGGAGAAGGCGTTTGCTGCCAGCGTGAAACGCGAAACCATTATGGAGTGTGAGAATTTAGGTCTTTCTCTCGACGATTTTGCCGAACTTTCGGTGAATGCCATGAAAAGCGTGGCCTCCGATATTGGCCTTTAGGGTTGTTGGACTGGCATCAGCAGGGCATTATAACGGTCGCTGTTCAAAATTTCCAGACCTTTAAGAAATACATTGTCTTTTTGGTGAATCACCGGAAAAAAGGCCTCCATGCCAAAAATATTCCTGCCAATCAAAGCCTTTAAATTCAGGCGGATCAATTCCTCGCTTACCGGGTTTACCCTCTGGGGTACTTCCAGACCCTCAGTCCTGGCAAATCGCAAAAAATTCCGATATAAGGCAGTGGAAAGATTGAACCGGCTTACGAATTCTGAAGGAGTTTCGAATTGTTGAAGGGTGCTGCGGTTTTGGTCGGCATACTGAAATGCGAATCGATTGATTAGGCCTTGATTTACGGCTTGATTGAAAAACAGGAATTGTTCTCCTGACTCGATAGGTATAATAACATCCGGAGTTATACCGCCACCACCAAAAACCACCCTGCCACCTGGTGTTTCGAATCGCTGCGAATCCTTTAAATTAACGGTATCGGATATTGGGGTGTCGGTCTCGAGCATACGGGCCAGAAAATCCTGCATATACTCCTCATCTCCGTTATGGTATGGCCTTTGAATGCTGCGACCTGTAGGGGTATAGTACCTTGCAACCGTAAGCCGCAAGGCAGAGCCATCGGCCAGTTGAACCTGCTCCTGAACAAGCCCTTTTCCAAACGACCGCCTGCCTACTATCACTGCACGGTCGTGGTCTTGCACGGCCCCGGCTACTATTTCGCTTGCAGAGGCCGACCATTCGTCGATAAGGATTACCAAGGGTTGTGTTTCGAAGCTGCCACCACTACGGGAAACAAAATCGTTTCGGCGCCGGTTTAAACCATCTGTATAAACCATTAACTTGCCTTCCGGCAAAAACTCATCAGCCAAATTGATGGATGCTTCAAGGAAGCCTCCGCCGTTTCCGCGCAGGTCGAGCACAAGCCTTTTCATTCCTTCACCCTTCAGGCGGTCCATAGCCTGTAAAAACTCCGGGTGTGTGGTTACAGAAAATTTATTCAGGCGGATATATCCAGTCTGATCATCGATCATGTAAGCCACATCCAGACTATACTGAGGTATTCTATCCCTTACAAGAGTAAAGGGGAGCAGATGTAGCACTCCCGGCCTGAAAACCTTCACCTCGATGGAAGTTCCTTTCTCGCCCCGGAGACGGCTTACCACTTCGCCAGTTGGCATATTTGCTCCCGAAATAGACTCCCCGTTTACACTTACAATCCGGTCGCCGGGCATGATCCCTGCTTTTTGACTTGGGCCGCCGGCAATCGGATTGATTACTACCACCGAATCGCTTATCATATTAAATTCAATGCCAATACCTTCGAAACCGCCCATCAGCGGGTCGTTCATAGCACTAAAATCTCTTTCAGGAATAAATGCCGAATGTGGGTCAAGATTGCGAAGCAGGCTGTGAATAGCATCTTCGGTGAGTTGCTGGCGATCTACAGAATCGACATAGGAGCTGAGAATATAGTCAATGATATTGTTGAGCTGATTGCTCCGGTCAATGCCAATCCTTAAAAATTTGTTCTCAGCCTGGTGGGTACGAACATTGAGATGAACTCCCAGCAAAAACCCTAAAATTAGAATTAAGGCCATAATCACCGGAAGGTAGAGCTTAAATCCGGAATATTTTTTTATTGAATTTTCCATTGACAACGGCAAAAGTTTCGTACAAATTAATTATCGAAGTTACGCAATTCTGCTCCTCTAAAATTAAGCTACTCTCTTAAATTCTCTAAAAAGAAGCACTACAAGGTTTAGTCAGGTCTTTTTGATCTTTTCGATGATTCCGCTGCTCGAATATCCTTCGAGAAAGTCGATTGTTACAACCTTCCCATTTGCGGCCTGTACCACGTCGTACCCTACAATGTCCTCGGGCTTGTAGTCGCTCCCTTTTACAAGGATTCCTGGTTTAATCAGTTTTATGAGTTCATAGGGTGTGTCGTCGTTGAACAGGACTACATTTGTTACAAAACCCATCGATGCCAACAGCATGGCCCTGGCATTCTGGTCGTTTATGGGGCGGTTTGGCCCTTTGAGCCGGCTCACCGATAAATCTGTATTGAGCCCTACCACAAGAATGTGACCCAGGTCAGCAGCTTTCGATAAATAATCAATATGCCCCAAATGCACCAGGTCGAAACAACCATTGGTAAAAACAACTTTCTTCTCCTGAAAGGTCCAGTAATTGACCAATTGCAGCAGTTTGCCATATTGGTCAGCCTGAATGATTTTAGCCTTTATGATTTCAGTTTTAGATTGCTTCATGTTGTGGATAAAGTTCAAGTGTAATACAACAACGCAAAAAGCCTTCCGAAAAAGGTCCTGGAAAACGCTTTTGGCTCAACCTGTTTTACTGTGAAACAGGTTTTTCCATTTGAAAGAGTATATCAGCCATAGCACACCGTTTGTTCCGATAATTAATACCATCTGCATCGCATGCGACAGGTAAGCGTATGAGATTGCAGGTTCGGGTGCTATATTATAAAGCATTGTAAGGGTAGTTATGGTCATAAAATGATAGGTGCCTATACCTGCCGGAACCGGTGCCAGAATACCAAGACTCCCAACAGCGAGCAGGGTTATTCCTGCCATAGGTGAAAGATGGCTGGTTGCTTCTATTGAAAAAAAGGCCAGGTAGGCCGTAAGAAAATACAGTGCCCAGATAACTATCGAATAGAAAACAAACAACCCTATTTGCCGCACCTTCCAAAGGGATTTCAATCCTTCAAGGAAACCTTTGATTTGATCTTTCAATTTGTGCTTTAAGCTTCCGGGGTTTGCTTTTCGGAGCTTTCTTCTGACCACAATCGCTAAAACAATTAAAAGTACAACAACAGCTGTGGCACCAAAAATTATAATGGCCAAATTATCTGAGTAGCGATCCCGCAAAGCGCTTAGAAAAAAATCGTTTATAAACCCAGCAATAAATTGAAATTGAAGTATGATTGTGAAAAAAAGCAGCAAAACCAAAGTAATCAAGTCAACAATGCGTTCGGCAATCATTGTTCCGGCAAGATTGTTAAAAGGCACTCCGGTAGATTTGCTTAGCATCATACACTTCGAAATTTCGCCGAGCCTTGGAATCACCAGGTTGGCCAGGTACCCGGTCATTACAGCATGAAAAGCCTTGCTTGTGTGGACTTTAGCGCCTATGGAACTTATGAGGATATTCCAACGCAATGCCCTTATATAATGGCTCAATACTCCCGCAACTATTGCCAGCAGGAGCCAGTTGTAGTTTGCTTTTTTTACTTCCAGAAAAATCAGATCTAAATCCTGTGAGCGTGTGATCCACCAGAGTATGAAGAATCCTAAGAGCAGAAAACCAACATACTTTACGATTTTTCCGGTAATCTTTTTCAAAAGAAATTTTTTTTGTAGTTCTGAAGTTTCTGGAGGTTCATCTAATGGGAAAATCCTTGGATAACACCTTGCTTTTTAATGTTTTGCAAAGGTACGCTAAATTTACAAACCTTTCAAAAATCAATCGGCAAAACTAATTCTTAAATTTAACTATTGACTAAAATTCCCTATCTTTGCAAATTATTTCTCCATTCTACTGTCAACCAATTACATTTATGGAAAAACCTAAAGTTCTGTTTGTACAGCAGGAAATAACCCCATACCTGAAGGAAAGCCACATGGGACTGATTGGCCGTCGTCTTCCGCAGGGCATCCAGGAGCGCGGCAAAGAAATTAGAACATTTATGCCTCGGTTTGGCAACATCAATGAACGCCGTAATCAGTTGCATGAGGTTATTCGCTTATCAGGTATGAACCTGGTAATCAACGACACGGATCACCCCCTTATCATAAAGGTGGCTTCGATTTCTTCGGCCCGTATGCAAATATATTTTATTCACAACGATGATTTTTTTCAGCGTAAGTACACCCTTGTTGACAAGGCTGGAAAATATTTTGCCGACAACGATGAGCGCGCCTTGTTTTTTACAAGAGGGGTAATAGAAACTGTAAAAAAACTTGGCTGGAGCCCTGATATTGTGCACTGCAACGGGTGGTTTACGAGCCTGATGCCGGTTTACATCAAAACAGCCTTAAAAGAAAACCCGATGTTTTCTGAAACCAAGGTAGTTTATTGCATTTACGACGATGAATTTCCGGGCAGCCTTGATCCACATATTGCTCAAAAACTGCAGGGAAAAGATGTAATGCCCGATCATGTGGAGCGCTACAATAATCCAACTTTCGCAAACATCAGCAAGGCTGCCATAGATTATTCCGATGGTATTATTTTTGGCCATCACACCCTGAACCCTGAAGTGGAGAAGTATGCCCGGTTGAGCAACAAACCACTACTTGAATATCAGGCATCTGAGAACTACATCGACGCTTTTAACGATTTTTATGATGAGATATTGGTCAGGGAGTCCATTGCTTCAGAATAATTCTTTAGTAAATTTGCACCAATTGTTCAAAGACATATACCATTAAACCTCCCGCCTTGAAAACGACGAGTCTGACCAGTTTTCCCAGGTCCCTTTTTAGCATTTCCATTTTAGTTATTTTACTTTCAGGTAGTTTATTAACCATACAAAGTTGTACAGAACCTGAAGCCATTGGGCTTGAGTTAATCGACGACCAGGCACTTTTTAAAAAAACCGACACCCTAAGCCTTGTTACTTTTATCGAACGGGCCGACTCTGTTCCTGGGAATCGTGATTTCCAGAATTTATTAGGGCTCATGCACGATCCGCAATTTGGAAAAACAAGGGCCAGTATTGTTGCCGAATTCAGACTTCCTGCCAACAACCTCTCGTTAGGAGAGCGACCGGTACTCGACTCCTTAGTACTTTCATTTCATTATACGGGTGAATACAGTGGAGTGATTGAAACCTTTCAGACCATCAAAGTATATGAACTGAAAGAATCCCTTCCCCAAACAGGAGTGCTTTATTCGAACCACCCTGTGGTAGTATTTCCTACCCCTGTAGGACAAAGATTGTTACGTCCGGCTCCCCGGGACAGTACCCTGATTGATACGGTAATGTATGCCCCCCATTTTTTTATGAGGCTGAGCGACGCTTTGGGCCAAAAAATTATTAATGCCAACGGAACAGAGCACTTCCACAACGTTCAAAACTTTTTAGAGTATTTCAAAGGGTTGAAAGTTACGGTTGAGGATAATTTTTCTGAGGGTGGGGCCATATTCAACATCAACATGTTTGGCCAATTCACTACCCTGCGACTGCACTACCACGATGCCGCCGATACAGCCAGAACCCCCCGCGTACAGCATTTCCTCATCTCCGAGTTTGCCCAACGCCTGACCAGGACCGAACATTTTAACTTTGCAGGGAGCAACCCTGTGGTTACTACCAGCTTGTCGAACCCCGGGGTACCCAGCGACAGTTTGTTGTTTTTGAAATCTTTGGGTGGATTACAAAGCAGAATCAGAATGCCCTTTCTTGAAAACCTTGCTGCCCTGCCAAATGTTATGATCAATCAGGCAAAGCTTATTCTGCCCGTAGATGAATCGTTTATTACAGAAAATTTTGGAGCGGCAAGCTTTTTACACCTTTATCAGGTAAATGAGGAGGGTGAATTTCAATTTTTGCTCGACAGCAGGTTAGATACCGAGTATTTTGGAGGGGAATTTAATGCTGAGGCCAATCAGTATGAATTCAATATAACGATGCATTTGCAGGAAGTTTTAAGAGGAGCCAATCCTAACAATGATTTGATTCTAATTGTTTCCGGAGGTGCATCTAGTTCTCAGAGGGTTGTGTTGCGTGGGCCTGGCAGGGCATCAAGACCCATGAGGCTGCAAATCCTCTACAGCTCCTTCAGGTAGTTCATAAATCCGAAATATTGCAATGTGCGGAATAGTAGGGTATATTGGATACCGGGAAGCCTATCCGGTGCTCATAAAGGGCCTTCAGCGGCTTGAATACAGGGGCTACGACAGCGCAGGGATGGCCTTGCTCGATGGTGGCCTGAAGTTATTCAAAAACAAGGGCAAGGTCTCCGAGCTGGTTGAGAATATCAAAGAGAAAGACCTTAAGGGAACTACCGGAATTGGTCATACCCGATGGGCTACGCACGGCGAACCCTCAGATGAAAATGCCCACCCGCATTTCAGCCAAAGCCAGAAAATGGCCATCATTCATAATGGAATTATTGAAAACTATGGTGCCCTGAAAACCGAACTTATCAACAGGGGGTTCGTTTTTCACAGTCAAACCGACACTGAGGTTCTGGTTCACCTGATTGAAAACATTCAGAATGAAGAAAAGGTTGACCTGGTTGAAGCTGTTCGTATTGCAATGAACCAGGTAATTGGCGCCTACGCCATAGTGGTTATTTCCGAAAATGAACCTGATAAATTGATAGCCGCCAAAAAAGGAAGCCCATTGGTAATCGGTATTGGCGAGGATGAATATTTTATCGCCTCAGATGCTTCTCCAATTATAGAGTACACCCAGAATGTTGTTTACCTCGGAGATGAAGAACTAGCCATTGTTCCCCGAAAAGGAAAGGTTAAGATTAAAACGGTTCGAAATAAGGAAAAAACCCCTTTTATCCAGCAACTTGAAATGCAGCTTTCTGCAATCGAAAAGGGCGGCTTTCCACATTTCATGCTTAAGGAGATTTATGAGCAACCCCGAAGCATAAAGGACAATATGCGCGGCAGGCTAAACAGCGAGACCGGACAAGTAATTCTTGGAGGCATTATTGATTACGAGCAGAAGTTTCTCAATGCCCGGCGTATCATTATCGTGGCCTGTGGAACATCCTGGCATGCCGGCCTTGTTGGCGAATATCTTTTCGAAGACTTGGCGCGTATCCCTGTAGAAGTGGAGTATGCATCCGAATTCCGATATCGTAATCCGATTATTTATGAGGACGATATCGTGATTGCCATCAGTCAGTCGGGCGAAACAGCCGATACACTTGCTGCTTTGGAACTGGCCAAGTCCAAAGGTGCAACAATCTTAGGGGTTTGCAACGTAGTAGGCTCTTCGATTGCCCGGGCAACCCATGCAGGGTCTTATACCCACGCAGGCCCTGAGATCGGTGTAGCCAGTACAAAGGCCTTTACCGCACAGGTTACAGTGCTTGCCCTCATGGCCCTGACCATCGCCAACCGAAAGGGCGCCCTTTCACGCCCAAGATACCATGAACTTATCAGAGAATTGGAAGCAATACCTGAAAAGGTCGAAGAAGTATTGCAGTTAAATGACCAGGTTTACAAAATCTCCACTTGTTTTCAACACGCACAAAACTTCCTCTATCTCGGACGAGGCTACAACTTTCCGGTAGCCCTTGAAGGGGCCCTGAAGCTCAAAGAGATTTCATACATACACGCTGAAGGCTATCCGGCTGCCGAAATGAAACATGGCCCCATTGCCTTGATAGATGAGCACATGCCGGTTGTGGTTTTGGCTACCAAAAAGGGTGCCTACGAAAAGGTGGTAAGCAATATTCAGGAGGTGAAAGCCCGCAAAGGAATTGTAATAGCTATCGTAACCAAGGGCGACGAAATGGTACGTGATCTGGCTGATTACGTGATAGAAATTCCCGAAACCAGCGAAATGTTTGTTCCTTTGGTAGCTACAGTACCATTGCAATTACTTTCTTACCATATAGCAGTTCTTCGCGGCTGCAATGTTGATCAACCACGCAACTTGGCTAAGTCGGTAACCGTGGAGTAGGTGCTCAAAAGCCACTGATTCTCCTGGCTGCCACAATGTTACCCTGGTCACATTTTTTTGGACTACGGTATCCAGGATTAACGAAAACGCTATTAATTCTTAAGGTTTTAAAGAAAGACCTGGCGATTACAGCGATTTGTTTACAGATTAATCCTTTGGCATGATACAGATTTTTTGGGCACAACGACCAAAGAGATAAAACCCTGAAGCAGCCTGACTCACCATTTCGAATAGTAAATCAGGATTTGTGATCCTGGTAGCTCCAATTATCGAAACTCCTTTCGAAAACAAAAGTTCCGGAATTAAACTTCCCGATGGACCAACTACTACAACCTTCCGGCCTTTTGGGATGGCTTCTAAAATGTCGGCCATAGTACCGTTTATTAGTGCCATTCCCGTAATTATTATAATGTCAGAATTGGGCAAAATGGTTTTATATTCCTCAGCTGGCCTATAATATGCAACTTGATCTTCGTAAAATGTTTTTTCATTCAATTCGAGCACAAATAGCTTATTGCGGGTTGCAGATATCTGCCTGATATAACTTTGAAAAGCTCCTACCATGGTAATGGTTTTACTCCCTTGCAGATCAATCAGGTCGATTGGGTCGCAATCATCCATTATTTTGTAATGCCCTAAGGTCAGCAGGGAAGAGGAAATTGCATTGAGCACTGCCAGACGTAAGGTTGGAAGTATTGACAAGGGATAATCCTCATTAAATAAATCGGCCGCTTTTCTTCCAATTATCCTACCCGGGCTGAATGGCCCGAAATAGCGGTCTTTTTTTTGTGCTGCCAAAGACCTTTCCATTCCGGTCGAAACAACTCCGCTGCAGCCATCCGATAGCCTGATGGCAGTAAGATAAGCTCCCACGCATACATCGGCGATGAATAGGTCGTCAATTAATGCTTTGTGCCTATTTTTTAATAGTTGGTAAGCTTGTTCGATAATCATTTTTCAGAGAAATTATGGAGGTTGTATGCAAGCTCTTATTCGTTAATGGAGGCTGCTGTTCTTATCTTTAATTGAAATTGCAATGGTCGCAACGAAAACCACCTTCGGATGGAATGAAAGTATTAGTAACAAAATTAATTAAGAACCATTTCGGGTTGCCATTACTGGCAGCTACTATGTGAAATAAATCAATTATCTAATGAGATTTGATCACTTTGCTTTTACGATTGCCAAAAATTTGACCGGAAAAATTAATTTTGTATTTTTTTTACTTATGAGTTTATTGGTTGTTGGTAGTGTTGCCTTTGATAAGGTGGAAACCCCATTTGGAAAAACAGATAAAATCCTGGGTGGGGCGGGTACCTATATCACCCTTTCGGCCAGCCATCTTACTGACAAAATCAGTTTGGTATCAGTAGTAGGAGGCGATTTTCCCGAAGAATATCTGGATCTGTTCAGGAGAAGAAATATTGACCTGTCGGGTGTTAAAAAAGTGCCTGAAGGAAAGACCTTCTTCTGGTCGGGTCGCTACCATGATGATATGAATATTCGTGAAACTTTAACCACAGATTTGAATGTACTAGGGCAGTTCGAACCTGTGGTTCCTGATCATGCCCGCAACAGCAGGTTTTTGATGCTTGGCAATTTAACTCCAGCCATACAGAAGAAAGTGATTTTGCAAATGGAAACCAGGCCGGAATTGATCGCCATGGATACCATGAACTTTTGGATGGATACTGCCTTGGATGACCTGAAAGAGGTTCTGTCCATGGTCGATATTCTCACAATCAATGACGAGGAGGCCAGGCAACTGTCGGGTGAGTATGCCATAAAAAAAGCCGTAAAAAAGATATTGGCGATGGGCCCGAACTTTCTGGTCATAAAAAAAGGCGAACATGGCGCATTGCTTTTTGATGAGAACCAGTCATTTTATGCTCCTGCAATACCTCTCGAAAATGTTGTTGATCCAACCGGGGCAGGCGACACCTTTGCCGGGGGCTTTATGGGCTACTTGGTTAACAAGCAACAGGTAACCTTCGACAGCATAAAAAATGCAATGATCTATGGATCAGTGCTGGCAAGTTTTGCGGTAGAAAGGTTTGGCACCGAAAACCTGCTTGAAATATCCACCAAAGATATTGAGAGACGGCTCAGTGAATTTGTCAGGCTTGTACAATTCCAATTATAACACCGTCTGTACCATTATTTTTGCCGACTTTAACTACAAGTTAACAGTTTTTTATAACTTTAGCCGCTATTTATACACGCTAAAACAAGTTGAGTTTCATTATGAAAGTATATCAGACAAACGAAATCAAAAACATTGCCTTAATCGGTGGAGCAAAAACTGGAAAAACCACCCTGGCCGAGGCTATGCTTTTAGAGGGTGGGGTAATTAACCGCAGAGGTTCGGTAGAAGACAAAAGCACCGTATCCGACTATCGCGAAATTGAATTGGAGCGGCAAGCCTCCGTTTTTTCCACAGTTATGTACTCCGAATTCGCCGGAAAAAAAATAAATATTATTGACACGCCCGGATTCGATGATTTTATAGGCGAGGTTCTGGCAGCACTTAAAGTTGCCGATACTGCCATTATGGTTGTCAACACACAGAATGGTGTTGAGGTCGGAACCGAAATTACCTGGAGGTATGTTACCAGGCTTGAAAAACCTGTGGTTTTTTTGGCCAACCAGCTTGAAGCAGAGAAATCAAACTTCGATGAAACCATTCGTCAGCTTAAGGGGCAATTTGGCGAAAAAGTGATTGTGGCTCAGTACCCTGTTAATGCAGGCCATGGCTTCGACACGGTTGTGGATGTACTCAAAATGAAGTTGTACAAGTTTCCCATAGGTGGTGGAAAGCCTGTTATCACAGATTTGCCCCAGGAAGAAAAGGGCAGGGCAGAAGGTTACTTCAATGCCATCGTCGAAGCTGCAGCAGAGAGCGAAGAATCGCTGATGGAGGCTTTTTTCGAAAACGGAACCCTTACCGACGAACAGTTGGCCAGAGGCATAAACCAGGGCATCTCATCCCGTACCATGTTCCCCGTTTTCTGTGTTTGTACCAAACACAATCAGGGCGTTGGGCGGTTTATGGAGATTGTAACAGAAAAGCTCCCTTCCCCAAATCAGGTAGCACTACCAAAAACCACCGATGGAGAGCAACTTAAACTTGACCCTGCAGCACCACCTGTTGCATTTGTTTTTAAAACATCTATAGAGCCTCATCTCGGAGAAATATCTTTCTTTAAGGTATATAACGGCTCTATTACAGAAGCTATTGATTTGGTAAACGCCAACACCCTGTCGAAAGAGCGCCTTTCGCAACTCTTCGCAGTTGCCGGTAAAAACCGCCAAAAGGTAGAAAAGGTTGCTCCCGGCGATATAGCTGCCACCATTAAACTTAAAGACACCAACACCAACAACACATTGGTTTCGGGCAAAAACCAGAACCAGGTGATTCCTCCTATTGTATTTCCAGAGCCCAAAATTCGTATGGCTGTAAAAGCTAAAAACACAGCCGATGAAGAAAAACTAGCAGGTACTCTGAAAGAAATGAACAGGATAGACCCAACACTTATCTATGAACACTCTAAAGAACTCAGGCAGGTGATTCTATCGGGCCAGGGCGAGATGCACCTGAATGTTTCCAAATGGATGATCGAGAACCTCAACAAGGTGCTTATCGAATTTTTGCCACCCAGGATTCCCTACCGCGAAACGATTACTAAATCTGCAAAATCTTCCTATCGCCACAAAAAACAATCGGGCGGAGCCGGTCAATTTGGCGAAGTTCACATGATGATCGAGCCGTATTTTGAAGGAAAACCTGATCAAACCGAATTTCCTATTCGTGGCCGCGATGAGCATAAGCTCCCGTGGGGTGGACTCTTGGTTTTTAACAACTGTATTGTCGGTGGTGCTATCGATGCCCGCTTTTTACCTGCCATTCTTAAAGGCATTATGGAGAAAATGGAACAAGGTCCGTTAACTGGCTCCTATGCCCGCGATATTGTTGTTAATGTTTACGACGGCAAAATGCACCCGGTCGATTCCAATGAAATTTCCTTTAAACTGGCCGGTCGCAACGCTTTTAAAGATGCTTTTAAAAACGCTAACCCAAAAATCCTTGAGCCTATTTACGATGTAGAAGTTGTGGTTCCTGAAGAAAAAATGGGCGATGTGATGACAGACCTCCAAGGTCGTCGTGCGGTTATTATGGGCATGGACAGCGAGAACAATTATCAGAAAATCAAAGCAAAAGTTCCCCTGGCCGAACTGAACAGGTATTCTACCTCCCTGAGCTCATTGACCAGCGGAAGGGCAACATACGGGATGAAATTTGCAGAGTACCAACAGGCACCTGCCGATGTTCAGACCGCTCTTCTCAAAACATACGAAGAAGAGGAAAAAGACGAGGATTAATTTTTTTAGGTTCACGAATTTTAGCCAACTTGCTAAACTGGGTCCTGCTGTTTTCCGAAGCAAATTCATGTGAAACCGTTGGTAATATTGTAGTAATATTGTTGTAACCTTTTTATTTAAAAAATGGGAAAAGATAATTCAAACGATAGCAATCAAAGCAGCCCTAAGAATGTATCCAACACGGGAGCTACTGGCGTACTGAGGTGGATCGAGGTGATCGGAAACAAGCTTCCACATCCGTTTTGGCTTTTTGTCTGGATTTGTATTCTGGTGATTGTCATCAGCGCTGTTTCTTCTTTCTTGGGAGTTCAGGCAATTGACCCTGCCGATGGCGAGGTGGTTAAAGCACAAAACCTTTTCTCGGGCGATGGATTGCGAAGGTTCGTTCAGGAGATGGTAAGCAATTTCGCGTATTTCGCCCCTTTTGGTCTGGTTCTGGTAATGCTCATGGGTGTTTCCATTGCCGAGCGAAGCGGACTGATGGCAAATCTTATGAGGACCATTGCCTTCTCGGTACCCCGAAAAATAGTTATTCCGGTAATATTTATTATTGGCGCGTGCGGCAATATTGGCTCCGACGCAGGAATTGTGATTGTACCCCCCATTGCGGCAATGATTTTTGCCCAAATGGGTTTGCACCCTATTGCTGGGCTTATTGCTGGATATGCAGGTGCAACAGCCGGTTTCACTGCCAATTTTTTTATAGCCGGCACCGATGTACTTCTTGCAGGAATCAGTACTGAAGTAGTACAAGGGATAGATCCAAATTTGGAGGTTAGCGCTACTGCCAACTGGTACTTCATGATTGTTTCCACCCTTATGATAGGACTTGTTGGAACTTTTATCGTAAAACGGTTTACCCTCCCAAGGTGCAAAAATCTAGAAATTCTTGACCCTTCGGTGAAAATTGAAGAAGGCCATGAAACTACACCGCTCGAAAAGAAAGCCCTCAGAAGGGCTGGTATTGCATTTTTAATCTATGCCGCCATTATAGCATTACTTGTAATTCCTGGTGGAGCGCCCCTTCGAGATCCGGTAACCGGTGGAATCGTACCATCGCCCTTCCTTAGGGGGTTGGTGCCTATCCTGTTCTTTATGTTTGCAATACCAGGCTATGTTTACGGTAAAACCACCGGTGCCATCAAAAAAGCAAACGATGTATTGAAGCAGATGGAGCACGGAATGAAGGAGCTTTCGGGATATATAGTGCTTATGCTTGTGGTTTCGCAGTTCATCAACCTGTTTTCTTGGTCGAACCTCGATGCCATCCTATCAATTCATGGAGCTGAACTCCTTAAAGCTACAGGGTTTACAGGAATAGTGATGATTATCATGTTTATATTGTTTACTGCCGGTCTTAATATCTTTATTGGAAGCGGCTCAGCTAAATGGGCAATTCTGGCACCGGTGTTTATCCCGATGCTTTATCAGATCGGCTATAGCCCTGCCTTTGTTCAGCTTATATATCGTATTGGCGACTCCATTACCAATGTGGTAAGCCCGCTGTATGTATATTTCCCCTTGCTGCTTGGTTGGATCAGCAAGTACAACAAAAATATCGGTATAGGAACGGTCTTGTCCTTGCTGGTTCCCTATGCAGTGGTATTGCTCATAGGGTGGATTATTCTACTGGTTATTTGGTTCTACCTGAATCTTCCGATAGGGGTGGGCGAGGTAATTCACTTACCCTAAGCAAAATTTGCAGTTTAAAAAATAATAAAGCCCGTTTTTCAGCGGGCTTTATTGTTGAATCACCTCAGGATTGGTCGTCCGGCCATTAACTGCATTTACTTTCACCACAGGTTGTGCAGGTGGGGCACCCCTCCAGGTAAACGACCGAGTTTTGGTTGCATTTGCTGCAGATCTTCCGGTGGGCTTTGGTTCCATCGGCAATAAACTTTTTTAATGCACGCACTACCCCGTTTTTCCAGGTGTGCAGGTGGTCTCCGTCAAAGCTGAGGTCTTCTATTACATCTACTACAAAAGGTAAAGGCATTCCGTGTCGCAGAATTCCGGAAATAAGCTTTGCATAGTTCCAGAACTCCTTGTTGAATGAGCGCGATAGGCCTTCGATGGTTACCCGGTATCCGTCGAGGTCGAGGAATTGAAAATCGTAACGTTTTTCGCCTTTTTCATTACGGTTCTTAAGGACCCAGCCTTTTTCAACATAGGAAGGAAGGAAAAAATGGTCGGCTTTACCGGTGAAAATTTCATAAGGACGGTCATTTAGAAGTCCAACAACTGCGAGCCACTTCTCGGAGTCGTTGTTGAACCGCACAATGGCGCTTTCAAGCACTTTAGGTCTTTTGGGAGCGCTGGTTTCTTTAAACTCCAGTTGGTCGGCCTGCGGGCTGTCTTTCACCAAAACCCCTGAGCGCGAACCATCACGATACACGGTAATGCCTTTACAGCCGCTCTGCCAACCTGTAAGGTAAATTTTACCTACCAGTTCCTCCGAAACCTCGTGTGGAACATTTACCGTTACACTTATGGAGTGGTCAACCCATTTCTGAACAGCGCCTTGCATTTTTACCTTGGCAAGCCAATCCACATCATTGGCTGTTGCTTTATAGTAGGGCGACTGCCGGATAATATTTTGCAACTCCTGGTCTTTCATCCGGATTACCTCATCCGGGTCGATACCGTTTATTTTTATCCAATCCATGAATTTTTGATGGAACACATTGTATTCCTCCCAATGGTCGCCAACTTCGTCAACAAAATCGACCCGTGCATTGACATCATTTGGGTTTACTTTTCTACGGCGCTTGTAGGCTACCATAAATACCGGCTCTATTCCTGATGTGGTCTGCGTTAGAATGGAGACACTACCTGTAGGGGCAATGGTTAGCAAGGCAATGTTGCGGCGCCCGTTTTTTAGCATATCGGAATACAACACGGGGTCGGCCTCGCGAATTCGGTTTATAAAAGGATTGCCGGCCTCCAGGCGGCTGTCGAAAATGGGGAAAGGCCCGCGTTCGGCAGCCAGATCAACCGAAGCCCTGTATGCCGCAAGGGCTAAAGTTTTATGAACTTCCACCGAAAAACTGGTAGCCTCTTCGCTCCCGTATCTGTACCCTAAAGAGGCAAGCATATCACCCTCTGCTGTGATTCCGATTCCCGTGCGGCGTCCTTCGATACATTTTTCCCTGATTTTCGACCAGAGATCTTTTTCAACCCGTTTTACCTCTTCCATTTCGGGGTCGAGGTCGATTTTTTCCAAAATCCGGTCAATTTTTTCAAGTTCCAGGTCGATAATATCATCCATCATTCGTTGAGCCAACGCCACATGCTGCCTGAACAACGGAAAATCGAAAGAAGCTCTTGATGTGAAAGGATTTTTCACATAGCTGTAAAGATTTATGGCCAACAGCCTGCAGCTGTCGTATGGGCAAAGGGGTATTTCGCCGCATGGATTGGTCGAAACCGTTCTGAAGCCAAAGTCTGCATAGCAATCGGGAATTGATTCGCGCAAAATAGTATCCCAGAAAAGAATTCCCGGTTCAGCCGACAACCATGCATTGTGTACTATCTTGTTCCACAGATCGTTTGCTTTGATTTTTTTTACAAATGCGGGATCGTTCGAAAGGACTGGATATTGCTGCACAAAATCATCGTTGTTAATGACGGCTTGCATGAATTCATCGGTAATTTTGACCGAAACATTAGCTCCGGTTACCTTTCCTTGCTCCAGTTTGGCATCGATGAAACCTTCAGCATCCGGATGTTTTATTGAAACCGATAGCATCAGCGCACCGCGGCGGCCGTCCTGGGCCACCTCACGGGTTGAATTCGAATAGCGCTCCATAAAAGGTACCAGGCCTGTTGAGGTGAGTGCGCTGTTTTTTACAGGGCTTCCTTTTGGGCGTATGTGCGATAAATCGTGCCCCACCCCACCACGACGCTTCATTAATTGAACCTGCTCCTCGTCAACCTTTAGGATGCCTCCGTACGAGTCTGCAGCACCCTTGTTGCCAATTACGAAACAGTTTGACAAGGAACCAATTTGAAATGGATTCCCGATTCCGGCCATCGGACTGCCCTGGGGAATAATATACTTAAACCGCCTCAGTGCCTCGAATATGGTTTTTGCTTCAAGAGGAAAAGGATATTTTTTTTCTATCCGTGCTATTTCGCGGGCAATCCGCCAGTGCATATCATCCGGAGTCAATTCATAAAGGTTTCCCTCGCTGTCTTTGAGGGCATATTTGTTGACCCATACACTTGCAGCAAGACTATCACCCTCAAAGTATTCAGTTGACTTTTTCAGCGCATCCGCGTACGGATACTTTTTGGCAGTGTAGCTTTCAAACCCGCTTCCCTGGGTCATTTCCTCAGGTTGGGTGGCTTTACTGCGTTGGTCTAACACTTGGTTATACAAATTTGGCTCCTCCTTTTCAGGTGTTATTTCGTCCTTTGTATGTACAAATGTTGAATTCTTTTCCATTTTATAAAATATTGGTGTTTCAATTTTTCCTTAATGCCTTGACTGAAACGGGTTACAATTTTTTTTGGATAACGGGTGGTAAAAGCGAAGATAAATAGCAAAATCAATGGCATGATGGAATGGTTTTCAACATTCGCAAAAAGTTATTAACCGACCCGCTTTAGCGATTCATAAGTAAATTTTGCAAACAGGTATGAAAAACCCGGCATGCTCAATACCGTTGCTAATGGCTGTTTACCAGTTTAATCTGGCTAAAGGCCATGCAGGTTTTAAGCAAAACTGAGGATGGCGAAGGTGAAGAAAAGGCTGAGGCGCCGTGGTTTTTTTTGAGAGACAATCTAAACGAAATCAGGATTCTCCGAATTCTATCAGGTAGGCCTTGATAAATTCGTCCAGTCCTCCATCCATAACCAGCTGAACATTGGATGTTTCTACTCCTGTTCGCAGATCTTTAACCAGCTTGTAGGGATGGAAAACATAGTTCCGGATTTGCGAACCCCACTCAATTTTTTTCTTGGTACTCTCGATGGCATCAAGTTTCTCCCTTTTTTTGCGAAGCTCCAGTTCATAGAGCTGCGACTTGAGCATGGTGATGGCTTTTTCCCGGTTTTGAGCTTGCGAGCGGGTTTCCTGGCATTCTACAACGATTCCACTCGGAGCGTGATAAAGCCTCACAGCTGTTTCAACCTTGTTCACATTCTGTCCGCCGGGGCCGCTCGATCTGAAGGTATCCCAACTCAACTCGGCTGGATTGAGTTCTATTTCAATATTCTCGTCGATCATCGGATAGGCATACACCGAGGCAAACGAAGTATGACGTCGGCTGTTGGCGTCGAAAGGAGAAATACGCACCAGGCGGTGCACGCCATTTTCTCCCTTTAGGTACCCGAAAGCATAGGCTCCCTCAAATTCGATGGAAGCGCTCTTTATTCCTGCTCCATCGCCCTCTTGCTGGTCAAGCACTTTGGTCTTGAACTGGTTTTTTTCGCCCCAGCGCAGGTACATCCGCATAAGCATCTCTGCCCAGTCCTGGCTTTCAGTTCCGCCTGCACCTGAATTAATGTAAAGAATCGCACTCAGGTGATCCTCCTCCTTACTGAGCATCTTTTTGAACTCAATATCTTCGACAGCCTTCCTAACTAACTCGTATTGTGCGGTTACTTCATTTTCGGAGGCATCTCCGGCTTCAAAGAACTCTTTGAGCACCTTGAGGTCATCGAACTCCCTCTCTGCATTTTCGTAAGAAAGGGTCCACTTTTTAAGTTCATTGATTTGTCGCAAAATTTGCTCAGCTTTTTTTGGGTCGTTCCAAAAGTCAGTTGCTTCTGTAAGGTTTTGAAGCTCGCTTATTTGCGTTTTTTTTCCATCAATGTCAAAGAAACCTCCTCAAGGCTTCGAGCCTCTTATCGAGTTCTTTCAAGTTTTCGGCGAAAACCATTTCAAGGTGTTTTAATGTTTAACAATGAGTCAACAACCTGGAGGATCAGGTTTAGCTCGAAGCCTTTTCTAAGGCAAAACTCCACCGTTTTTCCCCGTCGGATAAAATCAGGCTCTCCTTTCAGGGTTTCGAGTTTCTTTCTTACAATATTTTGAAGTGTTTCGAAATAAATATCGTTGTCAATTTCCCGAAAGGCTTCCTGGGAAGCTTCGCTTGTCACGCCGTGGGCTGCGAGTTCCCTGGCGATTTTTTCTTTACCCCATTGGTTTTGATTGAATTTTCCGCGAGCAAAAGCCGATGCAAAACGAAAATCGTTCAAAAAACCTTCTTCCTTCAATTGTTCCAAAACTTTTTCCACTTCCTCTTTTCCGGCACCTGATTGAAGCAACTTTACTTTGGTTTCGGCGGCACTCCGTTCGCGAAAAGCACAAAAACGCCTGGCTTTCTCAAGCAACTGGATGAACCTTGCATCCTCAGGACTTTTGGTTGTTTTCACGGGTTCAGAGCTTGTTTCAAACAAATCAATGCGTTTCGCTGATCAGTAATTGAAAGTGCTTGCGACAGGAATAACGCCCAAAAATGGTAACCAACTCGCTGGCATTTACTTTCCGGTTTAGAGTGCGATGGTTCTTCAAAACCACTCTGCTTAGATGTGCAGAGTTTGAAAGGGTTTTCATACCGTCTTTGGCCAAAAAAACTTGACGGTTTTTTCACTGTGCTCTAAAGCTTGATCTCGTCGTCCAGTTTATTGAAAAACCGGTACTCTAAAAAATGGTATGAACTGGCCGGGACGATCTTTATCCATTTCTTGTACTTAAAGAACCATTTGTTTCGGGGCGAACCAAAGCCTTTAGTTAAAAAAGCTGCTACGTATGGATGTGTCCTCAGGGTGAGATGTTGTTCGTTTTGTTCGCGGATCAGGTAGCGAAGGTTGTTTTCAATTTCATCAATCAAAATGATGCTTGGTTTGATAGTTCCGGTGCCCTGGCAAGAAGGACATTTTTCCAGGATTTCGATGCTGGTCTCCGAACGAACTCTTTGCCGGGTGATTTGAACCAGGCCAAACTTGCTGGGGGGCAAAATGGTATGCTTTGCCCGGTCCTTTTTCATTTCATCCCTGAGTTTATCGAACAACTTACGCCGGTTTGCCGGTTGTGTCATGTCGATAAAGTCAACCACGATGATTCCTCCCATATCGCGCAATCGGAGTTGGCGGGCTATCTCGGTGGCTGCTTCGAGATTCACTTCCAATGCATTCTCTTCCTGGCTGTTCTCACTTTTCATACGATGCCCGCTATTTACGTCAATTACGTGCAAGGCTTCGGTGTGTTCAATGATCAGGTAAGAACCGCTTTTGATGGAAACGATTTTTCCGAAAGAACTTTTGATTTGTTTTTCTATCCCAAAATGCTCAAAAAGCGGAACCTTCCCTTTGTATAGTTTCAGGATGTCGGTTTTGTCGGGCGCTATGGTTTTGATGTAATCCTTGAGCTCTTCGTAAACCAATGCATCGTTGACATGAATATGGCTGAACGATTCGTTGAGCAGGTCGCGCAACATGGCCGATGACCGGTTCAGTTCTCCCAGAATGATACGAGGAGGTTTTGTGGCCGACAATTTTTCGGCAATGTTATACCACTTCGAAACCAGATTGTTTAAATCGGCATCGAGATCGGCTACCATTTTACCTTCGGCGTTGGTACGAATGATTACGCCAAAATTTCGGGGTTTTATGCTTTGGACAAGCCGCTTGAGTCGGTTCTTCTCTTCGTTGCTTTGTATTTTCTGCGATACCGAAACACGGTCAGAAAACGGAACAAGCACCAGGTAACGACCAGCAAGGGAAATTTCGCTAGTAATCCGGGGTCCCTTTGTAGATATGGGCTCCTTTGCAATTTGCACAAGCACCGGTTGGTTTACCGCGAGAACCTGGCTGATTTTCCCTGTTTTTTCAATCTCTTTCTCGAGAATGAAATGTTCCATGGGCAGCACCTTGGTTTTGCCGGCTATGGCAAGTTTGGCGTACTTATTCAAGGAGTTTACCTGGCTGCCCAGGTCAAGGTAATGTAAAAAGGCATCCTTCTCGTAACCTACGTCAACAAAGGCTGCATTCAAACCGGAGATTACCTTGCTAACCTTACCAAGGTATATATCACCAACCGAAAAGTTGTTGTTTTTTTGGTCTTTATGCAACTCCACCAGAAGCTTATCCTCCAGCAAAGCCATCACAACTTCCGAAGTGTTCGAATCTATAACCAGATCTTTAGTCACTACTCAAGAATACTTTAAAATTAATCATTCGGCAATAGCTTCCGAATGCAGGAAAGGATATTAAATCCTTAAAAATTTCTGTCCTCCAAAATACAAAATTACATAACACCAGCCGGTATTATGTAATTATTTGCATGACATAGGCAAAAGTTTACCCAGGAAGGGGGAACTACAGGTTTATTTCTTCTTGTGTCTGTTTTTCCGAAGACGCTTTTTGCGCTTGTGGGTAGCCATTTTATGTCTTTTTCTCTTCTTTCCGCTTGGCATATAATTTCTCCTTCAAAAAAAATTCTTAATTAAATTTTCTACAAAACCAATTACCAAACCTTACTTGGTTTTGGTAACAGATTCTCTGACCTCGTTTACAAATTCTTTTGCAGGCTTAAATGCCGGAATATTGTGCGCGGGTATGATAATAGTAGTGTTTTTCGAGATGTTTCTGCCGGTTTTTTGGGCTCTTTTTCTAATAATAAAGCTACCGAATCCCCTGAGATACACATTTTCACCCTTTACAAGCGAATTTTTTACAGTGGCCATTAAGGCCTCAACGGTTGCTTGTACTGCAACTTTTTCAACGCCAGTTTTGTTGGCAATCTCGGTAACAATCTCAGCTTTTGTCATTTTGATCTCTTTTGGATTTATGAATTTTAAAAAGTTTTTCCTTAATCGGGTTGCAAAGATAAGGTATTTATCAAAATCAGAAAACATTTTGTTTATTTTTACTTCCCCCAACAAGGTGATTTTAAACATTTAACAAACCATACCCCGTTATATCCCATGGATTTTTCTGCCCGTCTGCTGCAATGGTATTCCCTTAATGGACGAATCCTTCCCTGGCGTCAAACGAAAAATCCATACATTATTTGGGTTTCGGAAATTATTTTGCAGCAAACCAGGGTTGAACAGGGTGTAGAATATTTTCACCGGTTTATTGAAAAATTTCCAGATGTTTCCGCATTGGCAAATGCCTCACAGACTGAAGTTCTCAGGACCTGGCAGGGTTTGGGTTATTACACCAGGGCTAGAAATCTGCATCAGGCTGCACAAATCATTATGAATTTGCATGCAGGGCAACTTCCTGATTCTTATTCCGGATGGATAAAGCTTCCGGGAGTTGGCCCATATACAGCTTCGGCTATAACTTCAATCGCCTTTGACCATATGCATGCAGTTCTTGATGGAAACGTCTTTAGGGTCATTGCCCGGCTTTTTGGCATCGACCATAAAATTGACACTGCTGAAGGAAAGAAGGTTTTCGAAAATATCGCAAGCACTCTGCTCGACACCCAAAGCCCCGGAGCTTATAATCAGGCTATGATGGACTTTGGGGCAATGATTTGCAAACCTGCAAACGCAATATGCAACCTTTGTCCTTTTCAGATTGAATGCAAAGCCTTCAGGCTAAAAAAAGTGAACTCATTCCCCGTCAAAAGCAAACCCAAGGTTGCCAGAACCAGGTTTTTTAATTATCTCTACATTTTTTTTAAAGACCATCATGGGGTAGAACACTTTTTTATAACCCAGCGCTTATCACCCGACATTTGGAAAAATCTCTTTGAACTACCTTTGATCGAAACCGAATATGACTTCCCTTACGAGAATTTAATTCTTTCGACATTGTGGAAACAATGGTTTCCCAAATCGAAGGGCGTTGTAGTTACAGGTGTTACAGATAATTATCGGCATAAGCTAACCCACCAACTTATTTGTGCAAGGGTGATCAAAATACGGATTCAACCTGAGTTGGTTGAGTTTTTGCCGCGAGCCTTTGTAAAAACCTGCAAACACCAAATGGATTGTTTCCCCAAACACCGATTGGCCGAAAAAATGTTGGCAAACATCCATGTGAAGTCATAAAAAACTGTACATAATTTTTGAAGGTAAAGGAGTAAAAACAAATTTGACATGAACCGTTGCATTTTTGAAAAAAATGCCTTAAATTGTCATGTTAAATTTGGTTAAATTAAAATCAATTTTTGTAGAACCCACAAAAGAAAAGAATCATGGCAGGAGTAAACAAAGTAATCTTGCTGGGCAACCTGGGGAAAGACCCGGTTGTTCGCACCCTGGAGAGTGGGGCAAAGGTGGCCAGTTTTTCGCTGGCAACCAGTCGCACTTACAAAGGGCAGGATGGCAACCCTGTAGAGGAAACAGAGTGGCACAATGTTTCGTTATGGGGCAATCTGGCCGATTTGGCCGAAAAATACCTGACCAAGGGTCGTCAGGTGTTTATTGAAGGCAGGTTAAGAACCAGGCAATACGACGACAAAGAAGGAAACAAACGCTACACTACCGAAGTGGTAGGCGAGAACATGACCTTTGTTGGCAGCCGGCCCGATGGGCAGGGAGGTTCCTCGAAAGGGGCAGCCGAGCCACCAGCCGATCTATCAAGCCCAATGACCGACGACGATTTGCCATTTTGAGCTGTGCCAAAAACAAAAACAGCGGGCTGTCGAAACAGGCCCGCTGTTTTTGTTTTCTATCCTACAATTAAAAATGAAACATTGCAGCTAAAGCGCCTAAGATTATTACAGCAAACTTCATCAGGTTGAACCGGTGATTTTCATCGGTTTCGAAGAGTATTGTGGTGGAAATGTGCAGGAATATACCTACCACAATGGCTATGGAAAATCTGAAAAACATATCCATATCGGCCACAAAATGGGTGCCCACCAGAGAGCTTACCAGGACCCCGGCCGGCCCTGAAAGTCCAAATGCCGCCAACAGGATGGCCGCCTTCACTTTCGAAACCTTATTCTGGATCAACAGGCTCATAAATACAATCGATATTGGAATATTATGTATTATGATACCGATCAATAAATGATTCTGCAAGGCAGGCTCTTCGAAGCCTTTTGCAAGGGGCATACTTTCCAGAAACGAATGCAGCGACAATCCAACCAGGACTGGCCAGTAGGCTACACTGTGCCGCCCAGCATGATCGTGACCATTATGATCCTGATCTGGGCACTTGGAGTGAAGATGCCCGTGTTCAACACCTTTGGTCAGGTAATCGAGGATTAGCTGAATAAAAAAGCCAAGCAATATAAACAGGCCGATGATTTTTGCAGCACCGTGCGCATGTCCGTGGCCGTGGGCATGGCCATGATCATGGTTTTGTTTTGCCTCGCCGGCAGGGTGCTGCTCCGTGCAGGCAACGCCATGGTCGTGGTGGTGTTCATGGGGCTGGATATTACCTTCTTCGCTTCCATGCATATGTACTTCATGAGCCGGCTCGTTGTCCAAACCACTGTATATATGAGGTACAAACTTGGTAAAGGTGAGAGATAAAAGAAAGGCCCCGCTAAAAGCTACCAGGAGTTTAAGGTTCTTATTCGAAAGGCGAAAGAAATACACGCTTAGCCCAAAAATCATAATGGGTATAAACAACCCGGCAAACACTAATAAGGTCATGTGGAAAAAATTAAATTAAGAAGTACAAAATTACCTTGAATTTTGAATTTCCAAAGCAGGCCCCTGAGAGGAAGATCGGTTTGGGATGTCAGGGTAATTTTCTGTTAAAAAACCACTCAAAAACTCAACAAATTGAACAGTGTCTGGTTTGTGTAACACAACCTTCACAGGTATATAAAAAACAGGAATCTTTGAAATTATCTCAAGCAGGTTCCCCTCTTTAATCCGCATATAGTCTTTTTCGGTTATCACAACAGCCTTCGGCTCGCCATACCGGCTACCGAAATCTTTTACCAAATCGAGCAAATCGGATTCAGTGAATTGATGGTGATCTGGGTAAGTTTTCCGAATAAGTTCCTTGCAATAACGTTTAAGGTATTCTTCAAGAATTGATGAGTTGGCTATTCCTGTCAGTAAAAAAATGGATTTATAACTGGGTTCTGCCTCAAAACCTGTATTTACTGGCACCCAAGCCCCGTATTGGAGGGTGGAGAAAAAAACCTTTTTGATGTTATACTTTTCCACCTTGTCGATAAAGTATTTGCGGGCTAAAACCGGAAAAATCGAGGGAGTTTTGCTCACAATCAGAACATCAGCTCTTTTTGCGCCTGATTTAAATTCACGAAGGTTGCCCGAGGGCAAAACAAAGTCGTCGAAAAAGGGGTCGTAAAACCCGGTAATCAGAACGTTTAGGCTCGGGGAAACGTATCGGTGCTGAAAAGCGTCATCAAGAATTATTAAATTAATGTGAGGAAAAAGTTGCCTGATTTGGGCAATCCCGCGCGTCCGCTTTTCGTCAACAGCAACCAATACCTCTGGAAATTTCCGACAGATTTGTAATGGCTCGTCACCAGTTTCACTTGCGGGTTGATTGGCAGTTACTAAATGAAACCCTCTGGTTTTACGTTTGTAACCTCGACTCAAAACAGCGATTTGATACTGACTTTTTAACAACTCAATTAAAAACTCCACATGGGGGGTTTTTCCGGTTCCTCCTGTGCTGAGATTTCCAACACCAATTACAGGAATATCAAAATGCTTTGAGGACAAAACACGCATGTCGAACATTTTGTTTCTAATCCAGGTAATTAGCCCGTAGAGGAGACAAAGTGGAAACAAGAAAATGCGGAGCAAACTCATTCTTCAAAAATAGTAAATTATTTTATCGTAGTTTGTTCAATGTATCATTAATTTCGATTGTTGAGAGGTGCCAGATTCTCGTTCTGAAGATAATGCAGGCTGCTAAAAACTAAAATTGGCTTTAAGATAACGGTATTTTTTACTGGATGTTTCGGGATTGGTTAAAATCAAATTTCCTTTTAATTTATCTTTGAGAAGTCAACATCTATTGGAACCTCATGAACTCATTGAGATTGAAAATCCAAACATACCAATTCGTTTCCGGTATAAGTTTACACATAGATTGATTCGAGTTTCTGAGACTTCTAAAATATAGACCAAGGAGAAGCCTGAGTACTTAAATTCCACCATTAGCACCTAAAACCAAAACATCGTGAAACTCCAGGATTTGCTTGATGCTTTCGAGTTGGTTGCACCCGGTTCCCTTCAGGAACAATACGACAACAGTGGGTTGCAGATTGGCTCACCCAAGCAGGAAGTTACAAAAGGACTTATCTGCCTTGATGTTACTCCTGAGGTGGTTCGGGAGGCGGTCGAAAACGGCTGCGATCTGATACTTACCCACCATCCTTTGCTGTTTAAAGGGTTGAAAAAAATTACCGGACAAAACGCTGTCGGCCAGGTAGTAATAGAAGCAATAAAAAACAACATTGCAATTGTATCGGTTCATACCAACCTCGACAATATTCAGCATGGAGTAAATGAAAAACTTGGAACCGTTATTGGGTTAAAAAATCTCAGAATATTACAGCCTCAAAAAGGGTTGTTGCACAAGTTGGTTACGTTTTGTCCCGGAACGCATGCAAACCAGGTACGTACAGCAATTTTTGAAGCTGGTGCAGGGAGAATTGGAAATTACGACAGCTGCAGTTTTAACCTGGAGGGTACCGGCACCTTCAGGGGAGGCGAAACCGCAAATCCATTCGTAGGCAAACCGCAAGAACTTCACTACGAACCAGAGGTGCGCATCGAAACCATTGTTCCTTCCTATCTTTTGGATGTAGTATTGAAGGCCATGTTTAGAAGTCATCCTTATGAAGAGGTGGCATACGACATTTATCCTCTCGAAAACCATTTCGCGCAGGTCGGTGCGGGAATGATCGGCAAGCTTGAAGTTCCTCTTTCAGCGAAAGATTTTCTCAATCATGTAAAAAGAAGTCTCAAGATTCCCTATCTGAGGCACACTAGGCCACTTGGTAACACCATAAAAGATGTTGCATTTTGCGGTGGTTCGGGATCATTTCTGCTCGAAAATGCTATCGCCAGCGGGGCTCAGGCTTTCATTACCGGCGACTTAAAGTTTCATCAGTTTTTTGAAGCAGAAGGCAAAATACTGCTTATAGATGCAGGACATTACGAAACGGAGCAATTCACCAAAGAATTATTGTATGAACTTGTTAATAAAAAATTTAGTAAATTTGCACTCCTCATTTCCGGGGTAAATACAAACCCGGTAAATTATTTCTAAAAGGCTTTTAAAACACAAAATATTTCATGGCAATCAGCTCGAAATCTGGAAACAAAGCTCTAAAGCAAACCATGCCAGGAACTGGTGAAGAAATTCAATTACTTCCTGCAGAAATTACCGGTGAAGAAAGCTTAGAACTTTCGGTTAAGAAAAAACTTACAGCCCTTTTCACGCTCCAAACGTATGATACACAAATAGACAAAATCAGGAGCATTCGGGGCGAATTACCCCTTGAAGTTCAAGACCTGGAAGATGAAATTGCCGGTCTTGAAACTAGAGTCGGTAAGTTCAGCCAGGAGATTACAGAATTGGAAGCTGAAATCTCAGGGAAAAAGATTGCTATTAAGCAAAGTCAGGATCTAATTAAAAAGTACGAAGGGCAGCAAATGAACGTCCGCAATAACCGCGAGTACGATTCATTGTCGAAAGAAATTGAATTTCAATCCCTCGAGATTCAGTTGTGCGAGAAGAATATCCGCGAGTTTACTGCAGCCCTTGAGCTTAAAGGCGAATCGGTAAAGCAAATTGGAGAAGAACTTGAAGACCGGAAAAAGGATCTTGAAGTGAAGAAAAATGAACTCTCCGATATAGTAGCCGAAACTCAGAAAGAAGAGGAAATTCTTTTGGAGCGTTCCGAAGAACAGAAGAATAAGATTGAGCCCCGTTTGCTGAGTGCATACCAGCGCATCAGGGATAATGCCAGAAACGGACTGGCTGTTGTTCCGGTTGAACGAGATGCCTGCGGTGGTTGTTACAACAAAATCCCCCCTCAGCGACAGTTGGACATCAAACTCTTGAAAAAGATTATTGTGTGCGAATATTGCAGCAGAATCCTGGTTGACCAGGAAGTGCTGAGCACATCAGAATAAAAAAAAGCGGGGTTTTAATCCCGCTTTTTTTCTTAAAATCTGAATCCTGCAGTTAAGTTTATCCGGCTTAAGAAATACGTCTTTTCTACCGGTTGCGCCCTCACAGCATCATAAAGATAGAATGCCTCCCTGAGGATGGTTCTTGAAAATCCTAGATCCAGAAAGAAATTGCTTTGAATAAACCCGATACCGGCAGTGAAAACATCCCGGCTCCCGTCATTGACCATCGAGACAAACGGTTGTGAGTGGTGAGCATATCCGGCGCGAAGTACGATGGGGTTGAACCGGAGTTCGCCTCCTATTCGCAGAATGTGTTGTAAAGTAAAACTTTCCTCAATTGTCTGGTTTTCAGACCAAAAGCCATAGTCTTCGCTTTGAAGTTTCATCGTCGAAAAGTCGAGAATTTCGTAATCCATGCTTATCAGGCCATTGCGCCCAAATACCAACCCCAAACTGCCTACAGCCCGCATTGGGGTATTGAGTTGGTAAACAAACCGGCCTAAGGGCGACTCTGCAAAGTCATTGTAATCGGCCAGGGTAAGCTGTGATTGCATGGTAGCCTGGTATTCATCGTCCAGATTAAAAAAGGTAGGCGTGTGGAGCGCAACTCCAAGACGGATTACCTCGGTAGCCCGAAAAATAGCCCCCACTTTCAGATTAAGACCGGTACCTGTGGTTCTTAATCTGTAGGTATATTCCAGGGAGGTAAAAAATGGGTTAAGGCCTCTTATATCGGACTCGTTAAAAGTGAAATTTTCTTCGAACCTTACCGTGGCTAGCCCCAGAGCGGCCCCAAGAAAAAGCCTGTTATTGTAGTTGGCCCCAACCGAAAATACAAATTCCCTTAGAAATCCTTCTGTAAGGTTTGACCTACTCTGAAAAACGCTATCCTCCATATCAACAAAAAACTGACCATCCAACCGGTCAAGCAGATGTGTATCCCAAGCCAGGCCGGTGGAAAAATCACTCAGATTATCCACGCTGCCTTCCCAAAGTGCCTGGTCAAGTAATGAGCCCATAAACGAGTTGTGTGGGTTGAATCCTTCCACATCCCAATGGCGGTTAAAGTCAATGTGGCGATTGATGCCAAAGGCAAGGTTCACGAATTTCCATCCGGGCAAATCAACAGGCCCCCCTATGGGGAATGCCAGTACGACTCCGATGTTGTTCAGACTAAAATTATTTCTGGAGGAGAAGTTTAAGACTCCTAAATATTTTGCATCAATATTGCTCACGTCCAACACTGGTGTGATGGTGAATTCCGACACCCTGAAAACTCCCAGTCCGCCCGGATTTACACCAATGCTTGAAAAGTCGCCACCCAAAGCTCCAAAAGCCCCGGCCATACTTGTGAATCGCGCGGTGCCCCCGGGTGCAGCAATGGAATATCGAAAGGCATCATGCTCATTTTGAGAAAACACCTGTAGCGAAAAGAGAACTGCAAATGCTGATATTGCTATACGGTTCATGGTTATTGGTTTTTTAGTTTAAAACCTTCCCTGCTCCTGATCTCTTTGAAAACAGGGAAGTTGAACTATGTACTAAAATGAGGCAAGTTGCATTAAAGAATGTCATGGACGTCCCCGTTCTGAAGAACCTCTGGGGCTAGAGGAGCCTCCATGGTTAGCCGGAGGCGAACTCATAGATCCGCCCGATGGTTGCCTTTGCGGGGAAGGAGCTGTTTGAGTTGGAGCGCTTCTTGGCGGTGGTTGCGACCTTGTTGGGGCCGAAACCGCCGGTTGACTTCTTTCCTGACCCGAAGGCCTTGTTTGCTGGGTTGGCCTAGGCTGGGTCATGGTTCTTTGTGGCTGGGAACCCGATCTGGTTTCTGGTCGTTGCAGGTTTTCAGATCTTGGTGTTGCTTGAGGCCGGGTTGTTTGCGGCCTTGTATATTCCTGTGAACTTCTTGGTTGCTGGTGGCTGGGAGGCGTATAGGTGCGTGGACGGTTGGGTTCAGGATTGGTTTCCTGTCTTTGAACCTCCCTGGTTTCTTGTGGTTGTCTTTCGAAGCGTTCCATGTTCTGACGTTCGTATTGGCTGCGTGATGGGGCTTGAAAGTCTTCGGGAGTCCTTTCCGGGCGCACTGGTCTGTGTTCAGGTTGACGCTGAGGTGTCTCAGGCCTTGCTTCGGGTTGCCTATGAACCGGTGGAGGCTCAGGGCGGGTTTCGGGTGACCTCTGTGGAGGTGATGGTCTATGCTCAGGGCTTGCCCTCTCAGGAGCACGGCTTGCCGGATCTCTGGTAACGCCAGGATCGCGCTCGCCTACAACCCGGCGATCCTCAGGTCTGGTGCGGTCTTGGGTTTGAACCCTTCCCGGCTGCTCCCTTGGACTTGTTTGAGTGCCCTCTCCCTCGCGGCCGCGCACCTCCCTGGGGGTTTGACCTGTCTCGGGCATTCTTTCCCTGCCTCTTTCCATGCCGGGTGCAGCGGCTGATCCTGTGCGAACTACACCATCCCTAACATCGGTTCTTCTTCCTCGTTCAGATTCGTTCAAGTCTGTCCTCCTGGAACCGGGAGCAACAGTGCGTCCACTGGCTTCAAACCTTTCGGCAAAAGTTGTATGCCTTGGTTCCACCTGTCTGGCGGGACCTCCTACAACACTTCCCGTGGAGCCGCGATGTCCGTAAAAGTAATTGTTTCGGTCGTAACTGTTGTAGATATACTGAAAGTTCAGCGGGTTGCTCCACCATCCCTGATGAAAACCTGCTTGAAAACCCGACCAGTATGCATGGCTCCAGGAATTCATCATCCTGTGATTCCACCACCATGGGCCCCAACTGTGCCAGGTCCATCTGTTTGACCAGAAGTGCACCGGAGAGTACCAATGAAAGGGCGTAACCCAGGAGTACCAGTAAAATGTCGGATGACTAAACATAAAGCCTGGATAGAAAAATCCCAAGGCGCCATATCCAGCATATATGCTTACTCCAAAATACATTGGGTCATGCGTGTACCAGTACATATTGGTAAACCAGGGATCGAAATATGCCCAGCTGTAGTTGGGTCGGTGAAATCTTCGGATTCGCGCCGCATACGAAAAATCGGACTGGCTTTCAGTGAAGTGCCATTGCCTTTGTTCATATGAGTCCTCTTCTCGATACTCCATTGGTTCCTGATCGGAATACTCATAATACTGGTATTGCGTGTCTTCTGCTATATCCCTTTGGTTGGCCTGGAGAGCGGCAAAGTCGTCACGGGTCTCTCTGGGTAAATTGGATTGTGGGTTGCGCTCAGCTGTACCGGTTGACCGCGGGGTGTAGTAAATACCATCAAATTCTCTGGTGTGGTAGATGCTTGTGGCGCAACCACCCAGCACTAAGGTTATGATAAACAGGGCAAACATTTTTGTTTTCATGGTATTCATCCTTTCATTGGTAACAGACAAAGATAACAAGTTAGGGTTACAATGGTGGTTTTTTCTTAAATTTGCGCGGTTTTTACTTTTTAAATTTAACAAAAATTATACCAAAACACCATATGGCTAAGGATTTAGCAGCACGGGAGGAAAATTATTCCAAATGGTACAACGAGATAGTGCAGAAGGCAGGGCTTGCCGAGAGTTCGGCTGTGCGCGGTTGCATGGTTATCAAACCTTATGGGTACGCCATTTGGGAAAAAATGCAGGCTGCACTCGACAAGATGTTTAAAGATACAGGGCATTCAAATGCTTATTTTCCGCTTTTTATTCCAAAATCTTTTTTTTCGAAGGAAGCAGCCCATGTTGAGGGATTTGCAAAGGAATGTGCCGTAGTAACCCATTATCGCCTCAAAAATGATCCTAATGGAAAAGGGATAGTTGTTGATGAGGATTCAAAACTCGAGGAAGAACTGATCATCCGCCCAACTTCCGAAACCATTATTTGGGATACCTATCGAAGTTGGATTCAGTCGTATCGTGATCTACCCATTTTGATTAATCAGTGGGCAAATGTGGTGCGCTGGGAAATGCGAACCCGGATGTTTTTAAGAACTGCAGAATTTCTCTGGCAGGAGGGCCACACAGCCCACGCAACAAAGCAGGAGGCTATTGAGGAAACAGAGCGGATGCTCAATGTTTATGCCGACTTTGCTCAAAACTTTATGGCTATACCGGTTTTGAAAGGGACAAAATCGCCCAACGAGCGTTTTGCCGGTGCAGTAGAAACTTATTGTATTGAGGCCTTGATGCAAGATGGTAAGGCATTGCAGGCAGGTACTTCACATTTTTTAGGTCAGAATTTTGCTAAAGCATTTGATGTAAAATTTGCGAGCCATTCAGGTAATCTAGAGTATGTTTGGGCAACCTCGTGGGGTGTTTCCACCAGGCTTATTGGTGCACTTATTATGGCACATTCCGACGATCATGGTCTAGTGCTGCCTCCCAGGCTGGCTCCAATACAAGTTGTTATTGTTCCGATTTACAAAAACGAGCAACAACAGGAACTGGTAGTAGGCAAAGCCAGGCAATTAAAAGAAATTTTAGATAAGCGTGGGATTTCTACAAAGCTGGATGATCGCGACACCTACAAGCCCGGTTGGAAGTTCAATGAATATGAGGTAAAAGGTGTGCCGATACGCATTGCTATCGGGCCGCGCGATGTTGAAAACGGTACTCTGGAGCTGGCTCGTCGCGACACCCTCGAAAAGGAAACTTGTGCTTTGGATGGTTTCGAAATTGTGGTGGAGCAATTACTTGAAAAAATACAGGAAAACCTGCTTCAAAAAGCCGCTAAATTTCGCGAAACCAACACGTCAAAAGCCGATACCTGGGATGAGTTTATAGATATACTCGACAACAGGGGCGGATTTGTTTTAGCTCATTGGGATGGAAGCCCCGAAACCGAAGAGAAAATTAAACAGGAGTCAAAGGCCACCATCCGATGTATTCCTCTGAACAATGAAACGGAGCAGGGTACGTGCATTTTTTCCGGCAACCCTTCCACCCAACGCGTAGTTTTTGCCCGGGCATATTGATCAAAGGGCTTCCTGGGCGATGAGTTTGGCAAAATATTTGTAACTTAGAACGGAAAATCAGTCATACATGAGGATAATAACACTATTGATATTCATGCTGCATTGTTTGATTGCCTCCGGACAGGCTGAACGCCCCATCAATTACAATCCAAGGTCGTTGGATGCAGTATTAAAGCAAGACGAACGTATTGAAAGGTTGCTGCAGGCCCACCGAAATGTAGTCAGCCGCGAACGGGGGGTAAGTGGATTCAGGGTTCAAATATCTGCCGATTCAGGGCCGCAATCAAAATTGCGAACTCAAAGACGCAAGGCCGAGTTCGACACCCGTTTCCCCGAAGTGAGTTCTTACATTATTTTCGATTCGCCCGAATTTAAATTGAGGGTTGGCGATTTTCGAACCCGACTGGATGCCAGCAGATTTTTAGAAAAAATTGCCAGGGACTTTCCGGCAGCCTTTATAGTGGTTGACAGAATAAACTTCCCTGGCTTTGATTAAGTAAATTGAAACTGCTGTTTCAATCTAGTTGCGGTTGATCGAATTCAGATCTTCGTAAGCTATCTTCAAGCGATCCCTCATGCTTTCCTCTGCTTTTCTAAGCCATGCCCTTGGGTCGTAGTATTTTTTGTTGGGTTTATCGTCGCCTTCGGGGTTGCCGATCTGCCCTTGCAAATAGCCCTCGTATTTTTTGTAGTAGTCCTTAATTCCCTCCCAGAAAGCCCATTGGGTATCGGTATCAATATTCATTTTAACAACACCGTATCCGATAGCTTCGCGGATTTCCTCGCGCGAGGAGCCGCTCCCGCCATGAAACACAAAGCTTACTTCTTTGTCGCCGGTATGATATTTCGATTTAATGTAATCCTGCGAGTTTTTCAGAATAACCGGCTCCAGTTTAACATTCCCCGGCTTGTAAACCCCGTGAACATTACCAAAAGAAGCTGCAATAGTGAATTGATCCGATACCTCCATTAATGCTTTATACATCCGCGATACTTCTTCGGGTTGGGTATAAAGACGCGAGCTTTCCACACCGGTATTGTCAACTCCATCTTCCTCGCCTCCGGTTACCCCAAGTTCTACTTCGAGGGTCATGCCCATGCGGTGCATTCTTTTGAGGTATTTTTTGCTGATTTCGATGTTTTCCTCCAGGCTCTCTTCAGAGAGGTCGAGCATGTGCGAACTGAAAAGCGGTTTGCCGAATTTTTCGAAATGTGCTTCACTGGCATCCAATAGGCCGTCGATCCAAGGAAGAAGTTTCTTGGCTGCATGGTCGGTATGAAGGATTACACGCACCCCATAAAGCTTTGCCAGAAGGTCGATGTGCAAAGCCCCTGAAATGGCCCCTGCAATGGTAGCGCGATGGTTTTCGTTCGACAAGGATTTTCCGGCATAAAACTGAGCGCCACCGTTCGAAAATTGAATGATTACCGGTGAATTTACATCACGTGCAACTTCCAAAACAGAGTTGACCATGTTGGTGCCCGTAACATTAACAGCGGGTAAGGCAAACTCATGTTTTTTGGCAATCCTGAATAGTTCCTGCACATTACGGCCGGTAACAATTCCGGGTTCAATATGCTTTAATAAATTGTCCGACATTTGTTTTACTTTTAGGAAGTTTAAAGTTGTATAAATTTTGAACCTCAAAATTAATAAAATTATGTCGGCCAGGTGCAAAAGCACATCAAGTCTGGATGCATTGCATACTTCTGGTTGAGGAGTAAATTCATTGATGGTAAAAGCATTCAGCTCATTCGGCAATGCTGTTTTTGCCCGAAAACAATTTATGAAAATGCGCTTAAAGATTGCAGTTAATACAAGACTTTTGTTGCCGGGAAAGCTAGAAGGAATCGGTTGGTTTACGTATCAGACATTTCTGCGCATTGCCAGGTCCAATCCCGATGTTGAGTTTCATTTCCTGTTTGACAGGCCTTTTGACAATCAATTTGTTTCTTCCGGCAACATTACTCCGGCAATACTGTTTCCGCAAGCCCGACATCCCCTGCTTTACTTTGTTTTTTTTGAAAGGTCCATTCCGGCTTATTTGAATAAAGTTAAACCCGACTTGTTTGTTTCGCCCGATGGGTTTCTTTCAACTACATGGAAAGGGAAACAACTTGCTGTGATTCATGACCTGAATTTTATGCATTACCCGGAATTTATACCTTTTGCCGACAGGTTGTACTATCGTAACATGTTTCCCCGATTTGCCCGAAAAGCACATCGTATAGCCACGGTATCGGAATATTCAAAATCGGATATAGTTAACACTTTGGGCATAAAGGAAGAAAAAATCGACGTTGTGTACAATGGTATAAACGAAATTTACAAACCTGTTGCTGCTGCAGAAGCCTTTGATGTAAGGCACCGGTTCAGCCAGGGAAGCCCTTACTTTGTTTACTTAGGCTCTCTGCATAGAAGGAAAAATATCGGCAACATGTTGTTGGCTTTTGAGGAATTTAAAAAGGCCAATCCGGGGAATTTTAAATTGCTCATTGTTGGAGAACCCATGTTTCGCGGAAGTTTTTTAGAAGAATATATTCGGACCATGCAGCATAAACACGATGTGGTGTTTTTAGGGAGGCTTCAGGGCGAAATTCTGAATCAGGTAGTTGCCTCTGCGCACGCGTTGTTGCTGGTATCCTACTTCGAAGGCTTCGGTATTCCGATAATTGAAGCAATGAAATGTGATGTGCCTGTAATTACCTCAAATGTTACGAGTATGCCGGAAATTGCCGGCGATGCAGCGCTTCTTGTAAATCCTGCCTCCACTGAGGATATTGCTTTGGCCATGCAACAAATTGCATCGCAGGAAAGGCTTCGGCTCCAATTGATAAATAAAGGCCGGGTTGTTTGCGGGAAGTATTCGTGGGATAGCACAGCACAGAGGATGTGGGATTGTATTTTACAATGTTTTTAGGCATAAATCATTTTGTCAATTAACTGGAGACGTTTGCAACGGCATGATAATCAGAAGTTTGTCGATAAAAGCCTAAGGGTTAATTTCATAAAAATTGATTGTAAATTTGCAGTGCAAAAATTTAATAATTTTTTAATCAGCCAATTATGAAAAAGTTTTTAATACTGGCCTTGGCTACCGGATTGATTGCCGGGTGCGGCCAGAAAGCCAGAGAGGAAGCCGAACGTCTTCAGCAGGAGAAGCTTGAACTCCAGCAGCAGCTCAACACCCAGGAGGAGTCAATTAACGAGTTTTTATCTTCTATTAACCAAATAGAGGAAAACCTTGCTCTCATAAGGGAAAAGGAGCGGGCTATCTCGCAGGGAACCCGCAACAACCTCGAAGGTCAGGAAAACCAAATGGAAAGGATTAATGATGACATTCGCCTGATTGGAGAACTGATGCAGCAGAACCGACAACTTATTGGTCGGCTAAATCGCGACTTGCGTGGCTCAAATCTCAGAATTGGAGAATTTGAGAAGCGGGTAGAACAGCTCAACGAGCGGATTTTGCAGAAAGAAACTGAAATAGTGGCACTCCAGGAAGAACTCGGACGCATGAACCTGCGAGTAGAGTATTTAACTTCGACCATCGATACGCTCCAGGTAGTTGCCAGGGACCGCGAGCAGGTAATTAATGCCCAAATCCATGAAATGAACACTGCTTTTTATACCATGGGTTCAAGGCGCGAACTTACCGATTGGGGCATTATCACTCGCGAGGGTGGCTTTTTAGGAATTGGTCGCACCACCAGGTTGCGGCCGGAGTTTGATATTGCACATTTTACCAGAATTGATCTGACTCAAACCCAAAAAATAAATATTGCAAGCCCCGAATCAAGGCTTATAACCCCTCACCCTGCAGGGTCGTGGGAGTTCATAACCGAAAATGGGATGACGGTTCTCGCTATCCTTGACCATGCAAATTTTTGGAGCACATCGCGCTACCTCGTTATTGAGTTGGAATAAGGTTTCCCGTCAGGAAAATTTACTTTTTGCCCGCCTATCCGAATCCGGAAGTTCTTTTTCCAGGAATCGGATAGGTTTTTTTTGATCAGGCATCTATCACGTGTAGTTTTTTATCGCTTAACCCTGCACTGGTATTAATCTCATCAGACGACATGGCAAATTTGTATTAATTTTGCTGGCATAGTTGATTTAAGATTGTTATCGGGCATAAAAAATGAAAGAGATTAAAAGACAACGGGTATCAGAATTGATTCAAGAAAGTGGAAAGACCTGGATTGGTCTTCCCGTAAACGTCAAAGGCTGGGTTAGAACCAAAAGGGGCAATAAAAATGTAAATTTTATTGCCTTAAGCGATGGTTCAACCATACATAATATTCAAATTGTGGTTGATGTTCAGGCGTTTAACGACGATGAACTTCTTAAACAAATAACTACAGGGGCCTGCATTTCTGCAACTGGTTTATTGGTTGAATCGAAAGGGCAGGGGCAGGCTGTCGAAATACATGCCACCCAGATCGAACTTTACGGTGCAGCTGATCCCGAAAAGTATCCTTTGCAGAAAAAAGAGCACACCTTGGAGTTTCTTCGGGAGATTGCGCATTTGCGTCCGCGAACCAATACTTTTGGTGCAATTTTTCGCCTCCGGCATGCACTCTCATTTGCAATCCACAAATATTTTAATGATGCCGGGTTTTTCTATCTGCACACACCCATAATCACCGGATCGGACGCCGAAGGAGCAGGAGCCATGTTCAGGGTTACAACATTAGACCTCAACAACCTCCCCCGCAAAGAGGATGGAGCCATCGACTATCGCCTCGATTTTTTTGGAAAAGAAACCAATCTTACTGTTTCGGGGCAGCTCGAAGGCGAACTGGGAGCCCTTGCTTTGGGAAATATATACACCTTCGGACCAACTTTCAGGGCCGAAAACTCAAACACCACCCGCCATTTGTCCGAATTTTGGATGATCGAACCCGAAATGGCATTTTACGATATTGGCGACAACATGGATCTGGCAGAGGATTTTCTGAAATACCTCATAAGGTATCTGATGGAAACCTGCCAGGACGACCTGCAGTTTTTACAAAAGATGTATGATCCTGAGTTGCTCGATCGCCTAAAATTTGTTTCGGAAAACAATTTTGAACGCCTTACTTACACTCAGGCAATAGACATCTTGTTGGAATCGGAACAAAAATTCGAGTTTCCGGTTAAATGGGGAGTTGACCTTCAGGCCGAACACGAGCGCTATCTGGTCGAAAAACATTTTAAAAAACCTGTTATTTTGACCGATTACCCAAAGGCGATTAAGGCTTTTTATATGAAGCAAAACGATGATGGACTCACTGTAAGGGCAATGGATGTTTTGTTTCCTAGAATTGGCGAAATCATCGGAGGGTCGCAGCGCGAGGAAAATTATGAAAAATTGTTGAGTAGGATAACCGAAGCCGGCATTCATGAGCAGGATGTGTGGTGGTATCTCGAAACCAGGAAGTTTGGAACCGCACCACATAGTGGCTTTGGCTTGGGATTTGAACGGCTCATGCTCTTTATTACCGGCATGGGTAATATTCGCGATGTTATTCCCTTTCCAAGAACTCCTCAAAATGCCGAATTTTAGGCAACCCTACTAAACAGTTATTGGGCAGCATTCAATAAATCAGGAATAGAAACAAGGTTGGTTCATGCAAAAATTGAGACTTCAGCAGAAACTACTGCAAAAGTTGTCGCCACAGCAAATTCAGCTAATGAAGCTTTTGCAGGTTCCGACCATCATGCTCGAACAGAGAATTAAGCAGGAACTTGAAGAAAACCCTGCTCTTGAAGAAGGATTCGACGAAAGCGATGAGCTGAGTAATAAGTTTGATGAAGATTCACCGGAGCCTTACGATGATGAATACGAACAGGAAACTTCTGATAGCCCCCAAACAAATCACGAGGAGGAATTCGACCTGAGCGATTATATCGATGATGACGAGACACCGGGTTACAGGCTGAATGTCCAAAACGCCGGGCCTGATGATGAGCATAAGGAAATGCCGTTTGTATCGACCGTCAGCTTTCAGGAATTGCTTCTTTCTCAACTCGGGATGCGAAAATTAGAGGAAAGAGAGCAAACCATTGCAACCCACATCATTGGGAATATTGATGACTCCGGTTATCTGCAACGCGATATCCATGCCCTTATCGATGATTTGGCCTTTAATCAGAATATTCAAACAAATTTTAAAGAAGTCCTCGGGCTGCTCAGAATTATACAGGAATTTGACCCTGCAGGTGTTGGAGCCCGCGATCTTCAGGAGTGCTTACTGATACAGATCAGGAGAAAAACTCCGCGTACAGAAGCCATAATACATGCAGCCACAATCCTTGAAAAGAATTTCAACGAATTTACCCGGAAACATTTTGACAAAATTCGTAAACGCAACAACCTGAGCGATATACAGCTTCGCGAAGCCCTTGATGAGGTCTTAAAACTGAATCCAAAACCCGGGAATTCGCTTAGCGATGTAGGAAAAACCTCGCAGTATATTGTGCCCGATTTTTTTGTCTCGGTTAATGACCGCACGCTGGAGCTTTCATTAAATTCGGGAAACTCACCCGATCTGCGGATAAACCGCACCTATTCTGAATTGCTTGAAACCCTTTCCGACACTAAGGGCAAAATGGAACCAAGACAAAAAGAAGCTGCAATGTTTGTGAAACAAAAACTCGACAGCGCCCGTTGGTTTATTGATGCTATCAAGCAACGACAAAACACCCTTCTGGTAACCATGCAGGCAATTCTCAATTACCAGAAGGAATATTTTCTAACGGGCGACGAAACAAAGCTCAAACCCATGATTCTGAAAGATATTGCCGACATTGTAAAACTCGACATCTCAACCATATCGCGGGTAGCTAACAGCAAGTATGTTCAAACTCCATACGGTTCGTTTCTGCTGAAAACCTTTTTTTCCGAAGGACTTCAAACCGAAGCAGGTGAGGAAGTCTCAACCCGCGAAGTGAAAAAAATCCTTCAGGATTGCATTTCTTCCGAAGACAAGACAAATCCTGTAACCGATGAAGAACTTGCTGCTATTCTGAAGCAAAGGGGATACAATATTGCACGTCGGACCGTGGCAAAATACCGGGAGTTTCTGGATATTCCTGTAGCCAGATTGCGCAAAGAACTTAACCGAGATTAATAAACCACGAAAGCACCTTCAGGATTTTGGCAAGTGACCGCGTGGAATTGCACATAGGACCAAACTGATTTAGAAATAATGGCTACTAAAGGTTAATTTTATACACTTGAAAGAAAGGAACACCGATGCCATCCGGAAGATTTGCTTTTAGTCGTGCAAAACTTGAAACTCAGGCTGCAAGCCTGATTTCTTCAGTTATTAACCCACTTATCGTACCTACACTTGGTATTCTGTTCCTTTTCAATATTGACTCGCACCTCGCTTTCTCGGTTTCTCCTCCGGTCAAAAGGCTAATCCTGGCTATTGTTTTCTTTAATACCTGCATTGCTCCAGTTTTTTTTATTTTCTTATTAAAAAAATTCGGGATAATCAACGATGTTTTACTCAATGAACGAAAAGACAGGCTCATACCATTGCTTATATCTGCATTGCTCTATTTTGTAGCATATTTTCTTTTGCGTCAAGTTTCCATACCCCATATTTTGCCGGTATATATTCTTGGAGCAACCCTTCTGATATTGCTTACCCTGTTAATTACCTACCGCTGGAAAATCAGTATCCACATGACCACGATGGGTGGTCTTACAGGTTTTATTTTAAGTTTTGGATTCATATACCAAATTGATATAAGCACCCCTCTGATTCTTACAATTCTTGTTTCAGGCTTGCTGGGAACGGCAAGACTTGTGGTAAATGCCCACAATTTGTCTCAGGTTTTTGCCGGATATGCTCTAGGGGTTTCAGTAATTATGCTGGTTATGCTATTTCAGGTAGGCTAACATGCATTTTCTTTGCCCCAAAGTGCGACTGCTGATCTCCAAATAATATTGAAAGGTCTTAAGGATTTTATACGGAGGAATCCGGGCAATATTCAACTATTATTTTTTCAAAAAGTTCAAAAAGGTCAGCATTGATTTAAAGGTTGTAATTTTTGTTTACTTTGCATTGCCAGGATCCTGGGGCCAAAGCACATTAAAATCTTCTGTTTTTCAGAAACTATTGGCATCAGTACACCTGCTTTTGTTTTTTGAAACCTGTGCTTAAAAAACAAAATGACCCAGGAACTACTTAAAACTTCCATTGAATACCTTAAAGGCGTTGGTCCTAAGCGGGGAGAGCTATTGCGGAAGGAAGCCGGCATACACACCTTTGGAGACCTGGTAGAGTTTTTTCCGTTCAGATACGTTGACCGCAGCAAGTTTTACAAGATTTCGGAAATTTCGGAGGATCTTGCCTATGTTCAACTAAAGGGCTTTATATCCAACATCAAGCTTCATGGCCAGAAGCGCACTACCCGCATGACTGCAACTTTTTCTGATGGAATTGGAACCATTGAGTTGGTATGGTTTAATGGATTCAGGTGGTTGAAAAATGCGTTTAAACCCGATGTTGAATACATTGTGTTTGGGAAGCCAAATCAATTTGGCCGCAAATTTAGTCTGGCGCATCCGGAAATTGAGCCGGTATCGCCTGGTGCCATAAGCCAGGCTTCTGCCCTGCAAGCCGTTTACAATTCCACTGAGAATTTACGTTCTCAAGGCCTTTCCAGCAAGGGCATTAGCAAACTCATACAAGCATTGCTTCCGCAAATAATCGGTCAGGTTGCCGAAACTCTTCCAAAATCGGTGCTAAGTTCCTGCAATCTTTCCGACAGGCGAAACAGCATTCGCGACATACATTTTCCGCCCGATGCCCAGTCAGCCAGGAATGCTCTGACCAGGCTGAAGTTTGAGGAATTATTTTATTTGCAAATCGAAATCTTGAGATATAAAAAGCACCGGGCAGAAAAGACGGGAGGGCATGTTTTTGTTAAAATCGGAGACTATTTTATGGGTTTTTACAATAACTGCCTGCCTTTTCAGCTTACCGGCGCCCAAAAAAGGGTACTTAAGGAAATTCGCAGCGACACGCTTTCGGGCAAACAAATGAACCGTTTGTTGCAAGGTGATGTAGGTAGCGGAAAAACAATGGTTTCAGTTCTTTCTATGCTTATGGCTCTCGACAACGGGTTTCAGGCATGCCTTATGGCACCTACCGAAATTCTTGCATTACAGCATTATGAGCTAATCTCCAAACTACTAAAACCATTAAACATCAGAACCGGAGTTTTAACAGGCTCTACCCGCTCTTCCGAACGACAAGCCCTCCTGAAAGAATTAAAGGAGGGAGGCCTGCAAATTATAATAGGCACACATGCCCTGATTGAGGATGCAGTTGAGTTTTCCAAACTCGGGATGGTCGTAATTGATGAGCAGCACCGGTTTGGGGTTGCCCAGCGGGCAAAACTCTGGCTCAAGAGCCCCGTCCCGCCTCATGTTTTGGTCATGACCGCCACTCCGATTCCAAGAACTTTAGCCATGACTTTGTATGGCGACTTAGACGTTTCGATAATCGATGAATTGCCTCCAGGCAGAAAGCCGGTACAAACCATTCACCAGTTCGACAGCAGCCGTCTGAAGGTTTTTGGTTTTATGAGGGAACAAATTCACAAAGGAAGGCAGATTTATGTTGTGTATCCGCTCATTAAGGAATCGGAGACGCTTGACTTGAAAGACCTGACTGATGGATATGAAAGCATCATCAGGGAATTCCCTTTGCCACAGTATTCGGTGAGTATTGTTCACGGGCAGATGAAAGCTTCCGACAAGGAGTATGAAATGCAGCGGTTTGTGAATGGCCAAACACAGATTATGGTTGCTACTACGGTAATCGAAGTAGGGATTGATGTGCCCAATGCTTCGGTTATGGTAATTGAAAGTGCCGAGAGGTTTGGGTTGGCACAACTGCATCAGCTTCGTGGCCGTGTGGGACGGGGAGCCGACCAGAGTTATTGTATTCTGATGAGCGGCAACAAGTTAAGTGCTGACGGCCGGAAAAGGCTTGAAACTATGGTCAGAACCAATGATGGATTCGAAATAGCTGAAGTTGATTTGAAACTCCGTGGTCCCGGCGACCTGCAAGGAACTCAGCAAAGCGGACTGCTTGATCTTAAACTTGCCGACCTTACCAAGGATGAAGCGTTGCTTGTTTTGGCTCGTGAAAAGGCAAGCGAACTATTGGATGCAGACCCAATGTTGCTCCTTCCTGAGCATCGCATGGTTGCAAAACGGCTTAATGAATCATCAAAAGAGAAGCAATCCTGGGGCCGGATCAGCTAAAAAAAAAGCCGCCCGGTAAGGAGCGGCGAATTGAATTCCTGTTTTTTTAGTTTAAAACGAAGCGGATTGGCATGGTAAACTGAACCCTAACGGGTTGGCCTCTCTGCCTGCCGGGATTCCAGCGGGGCATCTCCCGTACAACCCTTATTGCCTCTTCGTCGCAGCCACCACCAATGCCACGTAGAACCCGTACATCGGTAATGGTACCGTTGCGTTCAACAACAAAAGTAATAAATACAGTACCCTGAATTCCGGCTTCGCGAGCCATGTGAGGATAGCGCAGGTTTTCCTGCAAAAAACGAAGCCGTGCTTCTTCTCCGCCTGGGAAAGTGGCTTGCTCTTCTACAACTATGAAAATCACTTCCTCGTCAATGGCTTCTTCCTGTTGTACAACAACAGGAGCAAATTCCCTGATCTCAGTTTGAGTTGTAGCTTCCACGTCAATGATAAACTCTTCCTCTATTTCAACGTCGTCTTCCACAATGATAAGCTCTTGGGATAGGGCAGGAGGAGGTGGCGGCGGAACCTCCTGGCGGGTAATCGGAATATCCTCCTCTTCGATGAATTCCATATCCAGCGCACCCAGATCATGCACCGGACGATCGTAGGTTCTCCATTCAAAAGCCACAAGAACGCCTAAAAGCGCTATGGCCAGTCCAATCTGGAGAAAAATACGCTTTTTGCTTTCAAGATCAGCTTTAGGTGTTTTTTTTGTTTCCATAATGTTTGCTGGTTTTGACAGTTGCCCGAATTATAAATTTTTAGGCTTTTTGGGGTTGCTAATGTACAAAGAATTTCAAATTCCTATTCTGGTTTTTTAACAAACCTTAATTTTTTTTTGATTTGATTCTCAAAACAATACCAAACACGATTATACCAAAAACCGTGCCTAAGAGATTGGCCAGAAAGTCGAGGATGCTTGCGGTTCTCAGGGCAATAAAAAGATGCTGAAACACTTCCGTTGACAAACTGAATATTAAAGATACAAGAAAAGAGAGTAATTCAAACCTTTTGTGCATGATTCCGGCATCGTTCTGCCTAAAAAAACCAAAGCAAGTCAGAAATGCAAACACAAAAAACAAACCTACATGAACGAGCTTGTCAATGTTTGGTATAGTCAGCAGTTTTAAGTCAGGAACCTTGTCGGGCGGCATGCTTATGGCTATAAGGATAAGCAGCCCCCAACCGATTGCGGGGACAAAATATTTGTATGCCATCAGCAGTCTTTCCCTAAAAAAGGAATTTTAAAATCAGGCACCAACCAGCTCTTTGTATTTTGCTGCAGTAAGCAATTCGTCTTTTTCCGAAACATTCGAAAGCTTTATCTTTATAATCCAACCCTTACCATATGGGTCTTTGTTTACAACATCTGGAGAGGCTTCGATTGCTTGATTAAACTCCAATACCTCACCCGACATCGGCATATACAAGTCCGACACAGTTTTTACAGCCTCAATGGTTCCAAATGAATCAGAGCGACTAAGGTTTTCGCCTACCGTTTCAACTTCAATATAAACTATATCGCCCAACTCTTTTTGGGCATATTCAGTAATACCTACAACGGCAGTATCACCTTCAATTTTTACCCATTCATGATCAGTGGTGTAGAGTAAGTTTGCAGGAATGTTCATGGCAGTGTATTTTACAGATTGATTGGTATAATTTGGTTTTGTAACTCGTGGTTCCAAAATTACACCTTTTTTTCAACCGATGATCAGAAAAGACCCAACTCAAGCATAGCGGCATCCGACATCTTATCCTTGTTCCATTCGGGTTCAAAAACCAATTTTACCTTTACCTCCCGTACACCTTCAACCTTAAGTACCGCATCCTTAACATTTCTTGGAATTTCATCGGCCACAGGGCAGTTGGGGTTGGTAAGTGTCATGGTAATGTTTATTAATCCCCCGGGGCTTGCCGATATTTCATAGATAAGACCTAAGTCGTAAACATTTACTGGTATTTCGGGGTCGTAAACGGTTTTGATGGCCTCTACAATCAAGGATTCCAATGCCAGATAATTTCCCTTGGTGGTCATAAGGTGGTGATTTTTCAGATCTGTTGCTTGGCTTTGAATGCCCGGGCATAAAGCTTCATTTGTTTTATCATATTCATCAGGCCGTTACTTCGGGTTTGCGACAGGTGCTCCTTCAGGCCGGTGGTTTCTATAAACTTCAACTCGGCATGGATGATATCTTCGGGTGTCTGGTTGGAAAGCACCCTAACAAGCAAGCTTGCAATTCCTCTGGTAATCAGGGCATCACTGTCGGCAAAGTAAACCACCTTGTTGTCCTGCATCATGGCATGCAACCAAACTTGCGACTGACAGCCCTTAATCAGGTATTTTTCCTCTCTGTATTTCGAATCAAATTGGGCAAGAGTCCTTCCCGACTCTATGATGTAATTGTATTTTTCTAACCAACCATCGAAACATTCAAAATCGGCTATAATCTCCTCTTCAACTTCCTTTATGCTCATAAACGATTTTTTTTGTCCTTTTTAAATCTTAACCAAGGCTAAGCTGGTCTGTTTCTTCTGCGCTCAATTGTAAATCACTAGCAGTTTTGAACTTTGTTGGGCGATTCAGGATTAAGAACAAAACCACAATTGCAACCAACAAGAGCATGTTGGTGTTTTTGGTAACCACGAATGCTGTGCTCGCGATCATTGCGGCACCTTCAATGAGGGCAAGCTTTACAATGGCAGCCTTCCTGTAGGCCTCCATTTTTTGATTCAGGTTAGCTTCAGGGGCATACTTTTTCATCATTGCCTGTGGTATGGCGTGTGCCATAAATATTAAAAGGATTGCCATGCCTATTGCGATAAACAGAACTAATTGATCGCGGGCAGGGTTTTCCTCAATATTCGGGATGGATTGGCTTACAAGCAAGGCTGCCACTCCTGCGATTACCAGAATCCCTAAAAACATAGCACTATAAATAACTGCAAGTTGTTTTAATTGTTGAGCCGGACTGGTTTCTGAAATCATAAATCTGGGGATTTAGGTAAAAATTTTCCTGATATTTTTCAGACTGTCAATCAGAACATCCACTTCCTCCATTGTGTTGTAAATTCCGAATGAGACCCTTACGGTTCCGGGTATCTTCATAAAATCCATAACCGGTTGGGCGCAATGATGCCCGGTACGCACTGCAATACCCATTTTGTCGAGGATTACACCGGTATCGTAAGGATGTATATCTTGAAAAATAAAAGAAACAACGCTGGCTCTGTTTTTGGCTGTGCCAATAAACCGGATATTTTCCAGAGTCATTAATTCCTTGATGGCGTAATCAAGCAACTCCTTTTCATGTTCCTGAATGTTTTCGGGCCGCAGGTACGACACAAACTTTAAGGCTGACTCCAGGCCGATGACATCTCCCACATTAGGCGTGCCTGCTTCGAATTTGAAAGGGAGTTCATTAAACGTTGTGCCGCAAAAACGCACTTCCTTGATCATTTCCCCGCCGCCCTGGTAAGGAGGCAGCCGGTCGAGCCATTCTTCCTTTCCGTATAGCACCCCTACACCCATCGGTCCGTAAACTTTATGGCCCGAAAAGCAATAAAAATCGCAATCCAGAGCTTTTACATCCACTTTCATGTGAGGAACGGCCTGAGCCCCGTCGATCAGAACCGGAATGCCCATTTTATGAGCTTTGGAAATAATTAGTTCAATCGGATTAACAGTTCCGAGAGCGTTGCTCACATGGGCTATGGCTACAATTTTGGTCTTTTCATTCAGAAGCTTGTCGATTTCGGAAACAAGCAATTCGCCGTCAAGACTCATGGGTATTACCTTCAATTTGGCTTTACGCTCAAGGCAGGCAAGTTGCCAAGGCACAATGTTCGAATGGTGCTCCATGGCCGAAACCAACACTTCGTCTCCTTCTTTCAGAAATTGTTTTCCAAAGGAACTTGCAACAAGATTGATGGCTTCAGTTGTTCCGCGGGTAAAAACGATTTCGTGGCTGTGGTTTGCGTTCAGAAACTCCTTGATGGTGTACCTCGAATTTTCGTAGGCCTCGGTAGCCTGCATACTCAGGTAATGGGCGCCGCGATGAATATTGCTGTTTTCTTTTTCATAATAGTTTTTGAGCCTGTCGATAACCACCAGTGGTTTTTGGGTGGTAGCAGCATTGTCAAGATAGATAAGCGGCTTGTCATTTACACGTTGGTCTAATGCCGGAAACTCTTTTCGCAACTTTTGAATGTTAATTTTCATAAAGTTTCTACAGTTTATTCATATCAATATTAAATGTAGCCGGACTATTGTCCTTGCAATGGAGTACACACTGGTCGCAAATTGAAAGTTCGCCCTTGAGTCTCTTCTCCACCATTCCTCCAATTTTTTGCTTCAAAGGCTCAATACTAATACCTTTTACTACTTCATCGGCAAATGCGAGCATCATGAGTTGTCGTGCGGTTTTTTCTGATATTCCACGTGAGCGCAAATAGAACATGGCATTAGGTTCAAGTTGACCTATTGTGGCCCCATGGCTGCATTTAACGTCGTCGGCATAAATTTCGAGGTGCGGTTGTGAATTGATCTTGGCCTCTTCAGATAGCAACAGGTTTTTATTGTTCTGATAGGCCTGAGTTTTTTGGGCATCGCGCTGAACATTAATACGACCGCTGAAAACAGCTTTGGCCTGGTCGTCTAATATTCCTTTAAAAAGCTGGTTGCTGTAACAGCCGGGAGCCGCGTGATTTATTTGCACCTGATTATCAACAAACTGGCTGCGGTCGGCCAGGTAGAGGCCTTTCAGATTGGCCTGGCTTTGGGTGCCGAGTAGGTTTATTTCGACCGAATTGCGGGTGAAACCTCCATTGAGCGTCATGATGCAACTCGAAACCTTACTCCCCTCATACAGATGGAAGTAAGTATTGGTAAACAGGGCAGAGCTTTTTCCTTTGTTCTGAACTTTGTAATGATCAACCTGGGCTTCGGGGTGCAAAAAAACTTCGAGCACCGTGTTGGTAACCGAGGGCGTATGTGTAAGGGCATGGTCGCAATGAACCAGCGTAACCGAAGATCCGGCTTCGGCAACCACTAGGCTGCGGGGTTGAAGAAACAGCGGAACTTGCGAATTAACAATATTTACCAGCTGAATGGGTTTTTCTACGGTAACCCCTTGTGGAACATATACAAAAAGCCCGTCTTGCATGAAAGCGGTGTTCAGGGCGGCAAAGGCAGCATTTGGGGTGGAGGCGGCACTGCCTAAATATTTTTCAACTATTTCGGGAAACTCCTCTATGGCTTTGGCCAAACTGCCAATAATTACTCCATTGTCGAACTTAAACAGTGGCGTATGCTGATATACGAACCAGCCATTAAGCAGGGTCAGGCTATAAGTATCGAGGTCGTAAACCTCGCAGGTAAATATTTCTTTTAAGTCGAAAGGCCTGCTTTGACTCCTAAAATCGAATTCAAAGTTTTGAGATAATATTTGTGAAATGTCGGTAAACCTCCAGTTTTCAAGTTTTGAAGTGGGAAATCCAATTCGCTCAAATTCATGAAGGGCTTTTTGCCTGAGGTTGTTTAACTTAAGCGAAGACAACCCCTCAATAACCTGCAAATGTTGATGGTACAAACTGAGCAGGGATTCTTTTAAGGGACTGGTATTTTGTGTAATACTCATAGTTTAAGCCATTTGGGGATTCAGCCAGGATCAAATTATGCTTTCGTGGCCAAAGAGCCATTTACCTCTTTTTTAACCCATTCATAACCTTTGCTTTCCAGCTCAAGCGCAAGTTCTTTTCCTCCACTTTTTACGATACGGCCATCGAAAAGAACATGCACATAGTCAGGGATGATAAAATCGAGCAGGCGCTGGTAATGTGTTATAATGATGGTAGCGTTTTCGGGCGAACGAAGTTTGTTTACCCCGTTTGCTACGACTTTGAGGGCGTCGATATCGAGACCTGAATCTGTTTCGTCTAAAATGGCCAGCTTGGGTTCAAGCAAAGCCATTTGAAAAATCTCATTCTTTTTTTTCTCTCCACCAGAAAACCCTTCGTTAACAGAGCGGTTGGTGAGATTTGAATGAATCTCGACCAGTTTTTTCTTCTCTTCCATAAGTTTCAGGAATTCGCCTCCGCTTAAAGGGTTCTGCCCAAAGTGCTTGCGTTTCTCGTTCAGGGCAGCACGCATAAAGCTGGCCATACTTACTCCAGGAATCTCAACTGGATACTGAAATCCCAGAAATATGCCTTCACGTGCCCTTAATTCCGGACTCATGTCGGTGAGGTTTTTACCCAGGTAGGTAATTTCGCCATGATCGATATCAAACGTGTCTCGGCCTGCAATTACTGCAGCGAGGGTGCTTTTCCCGGTACCGTTGGGCCCCATGATGGCGTGCACTTCGCCGGCTCTTACTTCGAGGTTAAATCCTTTTAGAATGTTCTTGTCGTTTATAGAAACTGACAGGTCTTTTATCTTAAGCATAATTCGAGTTCTATCAATAAAACAATTCGGTTATCCTACGCTGCCCTCAAGACTAATCGAAAGTAATTTTTGCGCTTCGACTGCAAACTCCATGGGCAATTTGTTGAGTACTTCTTTTGCATATCCGTTCACAATCAGACCGATGGCACTCTCGCGGTCGATACCGCGCTGAAGGCAATAAAACAATTGGTCTTCAGAAATTTTGCTGGTCGTAGCTTCATGTTCTACGATGGAGGAGCTGTTGGCGATCTCAATGTATGGAAAAGTATGTGCCCCGCTTTTATCGCTAAGCAGCAGGGAGTCGCACTGCGAAAAATTACGAGAATTTTCTGCACGACGGGTGGCTTTTACCAAACCCCGGTAACTGTTGTTGCTGTGGCCGGCCGATATGCCCTTGCTGATGATGGTACTACGGGTGTTCTTTCCCAGATGAATCATTTTGGTTCCTGTATCGGCCTGCTGGTAATTGTTGGTAACAGCAACCGAATAGAATTCTCCCGTTGAATGATCGCCTTTAAGAACCAGGCTGGGGTACTTCCAGGTGATGGCCGACCCGGTTTCCACCTGGGTCCAGGAGATTTTAGAACGCTCTCCCTCACATATTCCGCGCTTGGTGACAAAATTGTAAACACCCCCTTTGCCTTGCTTGTCGCCTGGCCACCAATTCTGTACGGTTGCATATTTCACTTCAGCATCCTTATGGGCAATGATTTCTACAATGGCTGCATGGAGCTGGTTTTCGTCGCGAATGGGTGCAGTACAACCCTCCATGTAACTCACATAACTTCCTTCCTCGGCAATGATCAGAGTACGCTCAAATTGGCCGGTGTTGGCAGCATTGATACGGAAATAAGTTGAGAGTTCCAATGGGCACCTTACGCCTTTGGGAATATAAACGAACGACCCATCGCTAAATACAGCTGTATTGAGGGCGGCAAAATAATTGTCGGTGTGTGGAACCACCGAACCCATATACTTTTTGATCAGGTCAGGATATTCGCGCACAGCTTCACTGAAAGGGCAAAATATAACGCCTTTCTCAGCCAAGGTTTCCCTGAAGGTAGTGGCCACCGAAACACTGTCCATAACGGCATCGACAGCAACTCCTGCCAGCATTTTCTGTTCCTCAAGCGGAATACCCAGTTTTTCGAAGGTTTCGAGAAGATCCGGGTCAACCTCATCCAGGCTGTGGTACTTGGGCGTTTTCTTGGGTGCCGAATAGTAAATCAGATCCTGGTAGTCAATTGGGGAATATTCCACATGTGCCCAGGTAGGTTCTTTCATGGTAAGCCAATGCCTGAATGCCTTGAGCCTAATTTCGAGCATAAATTCCGGCTCGTTTTTTTTGGCTGAAATAAAACGGATGGTGTCTTCGGTAAGACCCTTAGGCGCCTGATCCATTTCGATGGATGTATAGAATCCATACTTGTAATCGCTACCGGTAACCTCACCAAGTATATCGTTGGTTTTATCTTCCATAAACCGTAAGTTTACCCAAATGGTGTTTCTTTCAGGTAAGAAAAGCCATCTCGGGAATAAATTCCAAACCTTATTTAGAACTGTTTTAAGTTAGGCTGCAAAGTTAACAAAGCTAAAGGGTTTATTCAAACAATTTGGGAGTTTCTTTTTGTACGCCACTGAAACTTTGGTCTTTATAAATCACAAAATTCACGAACATTTGTTCATTTGTGAAGCAAATTTCTGTTGGTTCAGGCATGCAGAAAAACAATGCAAACCATCAAGGTTTTGGGCTAAATCTTCCGGTTGAAGTTTAATGTAGGATCAGCAAACTCCTAATCGTTGAAGATCTGGCCTGAAGGAGCAGCATGGTGACATCCAGGCCAGTATTTTGTTGTTACTTAGTTCTTGGAATAGGTTTTACAGAGGTCGTACAACTTTTTCAATTCTGATAAATTTTTGCTGAACTGGCAGGGGATGTTTTTTCGATACTGAAAATATTGGCCTGTAATCTGTTGAAGACTTGGATCTGTGGCCATCCATACGGGGGTGTCGGCGCCTTTGCGGGGCGGATTGGGATAGAAAAAGCCCAGGTTGTTGCTAAGTTTTGAACTTATTTCGCCCGGATGGCAACTGTTTACGGTTATTTCAAATGGCTTGAATAATCCTGCAAAGTATGTGCTCAGCATCCGGTTGGCTTGTTTTGATTGCCGGTAGGCTGTGTCATTGTCGTACCGGCGCTTAATGAATTCTACATCTTCCATGTCGAGGCTTCCAGCATAAAAACTTGCCACATTTACTATTCGACCACCTTTTATTAGGCTGGGTTGTAAATATTCCATCATCCACATATAGCCCAGCACATTGCATGCCCATTGCATTTCGATGCCTTCGGGTGTTTGCAGCCTCCGAGGGGGAGTGATGCCGGCATTATTAATTAAAACATAAACCGGCTGATGCAAATTCTCTGCAAATGCCTTTATTTCCTTTTCCCTTGAGAGGTCAACCACTGCAGGCACAATCTGCTTATTCCCGGTTTGGATTGAAATTTCATGGCATACCTTTTCAATTTGGGGCTTGTCGCGTCCAACCAGGATGAGCGACCAGCCTTTTTCGGCCAGCATCTCGGAAATTGCTTTGCCTATAACGCCGTATGCCCCGGTTACAATAGCTTTTTTAAGCATTTTGAAAATTTTAAAAATTCCTTTCAGTTCTACTTTTGCAGGAATTGAGTTTCTTACAAATCAGTCTTTGATTACTGTGGCTCCATAGTTTTTCCCTGTTTGAGACTTTCTAAAAAGTCCTTTACCTCTGACTCGGTAGTGTGGAGGGCTTGCTGACAAATACCAATCAGAGTGGATGCCCTTGACAATTTTGAAGAAAGGTCATCTACCGAAAGGTCCTCACCTTCAAGGCTTGCAACAATGTTTTCGAGCTCTTCGAGAGCCTGTTTGTAACTAAGCTTATCTTTCATTTTCTTTTGATTTTTACTTTACCGTGCTTTCAAAACGACCTTTCTTTACATGGGTTACTACTACATCACCGGGTTTTACCTCATCAGCGTTTTTAATTACTTTGCCTTTGAGCACGGTAATGGAAAAGCCTCGCTTAAGAACCTCCTCCGGACTGAGGAGTTTTACTTTTTCCTGCAGGTGGTGCAGGTGTTTCCTATGAACTTCCATGTACCGCAAAGTGGCAACTTTTAGCTTGTTTATGGTATGCTCCAAAACAAGGTGTGTGCTTTTCAACGACCTTGTAGTGGCAGTTCCCATTTGGGTTATCAGCTTCCTTATCTTGTGATTTTCGGTCCAAAGGATTTGTTTGCTTTTTGATGCAATTGCTTTATGGCACTCCAGAATTCTTTTCGAATAACCGGCAAAATTATTAACGATGAAGTAGGCAACATCAGTTGGCGTTACCTTGTTTTGCCAGGCAACCATTTCAGAAATGGTCTGATTGGTGGCGTGGCCTATCCCGGTGATAACCGGGATGGGAAATGTTGCTATTTCGCGTGCCAGCAGGTAATGGTCGTAGCAATTGAGCCCCACATCGCCCCCTCCTCCGCGAACGATGGCAGCCATATCGAAAAGGTGGGCGTTTTTTTTGATTTCCCTGAGGCTTGCCGTAATGGTTTCTACTGCTTTATCGCCTTGCAGCAAGGCAGGAAAAAGGTGGTGCCAGATGGTAAACTCTCCCTGATAGTCGGAAAGGATCTTGAGCCAATCGTGGTACCCTTTGCTGGTTTCGACTGAAATTACCGCCAGGCGCCTGATCAGCAGGGGCGAAGGCAAATTTCTATTGCGATCGAATAAGCCTTCTGCCTTGAGCCGTTCAATGGTCTTTAGTTTTTCGAGAGCCATTTGCCCCAATGTGAAGGAGGGCTCGATTTGCTGGATATGCAACGAAAATCCGTGAACCGGGTGAAAAGAAACCGTTGCCGAAAACAGAATTTGGGCTCCCTCGCGAAGGGGCTCGCCGGTTACTTCTATAAA
>DATIKH010000007.1:0-47270 GCA_035477775.1 Bacteroidales bacterium
CATTGGCGTTGCGGTGCCGTTGGTGAGGGCATCAACGGTTTTTACAACCAGTGCAGCCCCTTGTTCCATAAGCCGGTCGTGCAGACTTCCGGCAGTGTCGTTTGGTAAAATATTTACCGGTTCCCGGTATAGAATTTTCCCTGTATCTATTTCCTTATCAATGAGAAATGTTGTAAGCCCTGTCAGGGTTTCGCCGTTCATAATTACCCAATTTATGGGCGCCGCGCCACGGTATTGGGGCAGGAGGGAAGCATGAAGGTTGAATGTTCCGAACGCCGGCAAACTCCAAATCTGCTCAGGCAGCATGCGGAATGCCACCACAACCTGCAAATCCGGTTTTAGTGCTTCCAGCTGTACTAAGAATTCGGGTGCTTTAAGCCTTTCCGGCTGCATAACCTTTAAGCCCAGCTCAAGGGCTGCCTTTTTTACTTCCGAAGCGTTGAGTTTGAGTCCGCGACCTGAGGGCTTATCGGGCGCTGTTACAACAGCTACAATGTTGCAACCAGCCTGATGCAACCTCCTTAAGGAGTGTGCAGCAAAAGCAGGTGTGCCCATAAATACAATACGAGGTCCACTTTTGCTCATGGCTGAATTTAATCATACAGACTGCTTTTCAGGGCAGCCATTTTTATGGCAGTTATGGCAGCTTCATCGCCTTTATTTCCATGCTTTCCGCCTGCGCGATCCCTGGCCTGTTCATAGGTGTCGGGTGTCAAAACGCCAAAAATAACAGGAGTCTTGGTATTTAATCCCAAGTTGGTAATTCCCTGGCTGACGGCCTGGCAGATAAATTCAAAATGCCGGGTTTCGCCCTGAATTACACAGCCCAGACAAATTACCGCATCGGAGTTTGTCTGTTCGATCAACCAGGCTGCCCCCAATGGAAGTTCGAAACTGCCAGGAACAAAATGAACCAAAATATTTTCGGGTTTCATCCCGTGCCTGATCAGTGTGCCTTTGGCGCCTTGTAATAAACTTCCGGTAATTTCGGGGTTCCACTCAGATACAACAATGCCCATACGCATATTGGCTGCGTTGGGCACTTGTTCGGGATTGTAACCTGACAGATTTTGCTTTTTTCCTTCCATGTGTTCCGGGTTACTGAACACTCACTCTGCCAATAAACCTTTCAATATTCTGGCCTTCGGCCGAATTGGGAAACTCGTCGCGAATACGGTTGTAAAGTTCAAGCGCTTTGGCAGGTTCTTCCATTTTTTCATAAACCAAGCCGGCTCTGAACAAATACAAGGGTGTTGTAAGGTCATTTGGCCTATGCTTGTAAGCTTTGCGATAATATCTGGCGGCCCTTTCCAAATTCTCGAGTTCTAAGTAGGCATCGCCAATAGCACCATAAGCCATGGCGGTGACGAGTTGGTCGCGTCCGCGAAATTTTTTAAGATTTTCAATGGCATCTTCGAAAAGTCCCTGACGAAGGAAAATGACTCCAGCATAATAACGGGCTAAGTTGGCCGAACTGGTAAACCGGTAATCGGAAATGATGTCGAGAAATCCGGGATAAACACCGTCACCTTCCAGAGCAAGTTGCAAACTGTCCTGCGAGAAGTATATTTCGGCCATAAACATTTCTGCTCTGGCATCTGTTTCGCGGGGGGTCAACACAAACCTGGTGTATCCGATAAATACAGCAATAATGAGCACAATGGCTGCTACCGTTCCTATAATGATTTTATAGTTCTTTTCGATGAAACGTTCCGAGCGGCCCAATGCCTCCTCAACCTTAACAATGTTTTTTTCTTCTTCCTTAGGGTTATGGCTTTTTGACATTTTTTACGAAATTTAGGCTGCAAAATTAAACTATTTTTGCCGATATGTAATGTTTGTGGCTTTTTTTTAAAGGTTTTGTCCTCCTGAGTTTTTTTGGGGAATACATTCAATTTTTGTTTTTGAAGACCGTTTTACAAATACATTTCTGAGCTGAAATAATGACTCTGGCAAGGCTTCATAAAGTGCTGTTGTTAATCGCCATCCTGGCCGGTACTACATTATCGTGCCAGAATGATTATATAGATACAGATCCTTCGATCCGGCTTACCTTTTCGACCGATTCGCTGCTGTTCGATACCGTATTCACAACAATTGGCTCCTCTACACGGTCTTTTATGGTTTATAACAACCACCACCGACGCATACGCATCGAATCGGTGCGGATGGGCTCCGGGGCCGGTTCTTTTTTCCGGATGAACGTTGATGGACGCTCAGGCACCCAAATAAACGACATTGAAATAGGCCCCAACGACAGCATTTTTGTGTTCGTTGAAGTAACCGTCGACCCGGTAAACCAGAACCTTCCGCTGATAATAACAGACAGCATAATGTTCAGGCTCAATCAGAATTCGCAGCAAATTACATTGGCAGCCTGGGGACAGGATGCAATTTTTATACGCCCGAATTTCATTGACCCAAACCTGCAAATCGGCTATCATCTAATTGGAGAAAATACCACCTGGAATGCCAATAAACCCTATGTAATATTTGGACAGGCGGTTGTGGATACAAACAGGATTCTTACTGTTGAAGCGGGCGCCCGGATTCATTTCCACAACGATGCCGGCCTTATTTTTTTAGGGGGATCCACCTTGCGTGTTCAGGGCACCAGCGAGCAGCCCGTGGTTTTTCAGGGCGACCGCCAGGAACCTTTTTTTAAGGACAAACCAGGGCAATGGGGCAGAATCTGGCTCACCGCCACAAGCAAGAATCATGTGATTGACCATGCCATCATAAAAAATGGTACCGTTGGTATTCAGGTTGACAGTATAGGCAGTATTCATGAGCCTACCTTGCGCATTCGCAACACCATTATCAAAAACAAAAGTCTGGTAGGTGTTCTTGCCCAGGGAAGTCACGTGGTAGCAGAAAATTTGGTGGTTGCCAACTGTGGCGAACGAACTCTGCACTTGGCACTAGGGGGACGGTATGAGTTCAGGCACAGCACCTTTGCCAATTATTTCAACCTGCAAGGCAGCCCTATACGACGCACCCCTTCGGTTTATTTTAATAATTACTACCGCGATTTGAATGGTGTGATCCAACGCCGGGATTTTCAAAACGTCTATTTCGGGAACACCATCATATACGGAAGCCTGCAAGAAGAGCTACAATTCGACCTGCTTCCCGGTCCCCATGCACCCTTTGTTTTCGACCACTGTTTGCTGCGTACCCGGCTGCCGGCCAATGATCCCAGGTTTCTAAACAATATTTTCAACCAATCACCTCAGTTCCAGGATGTTTCCCGACAGGATTACCGCCTGAGGGTAAATTCTCCTGCCATCAGGGCAGGTAAACCCGAATTGGCGCTTGAGGTACCGTTCGATCTGCTTGGCCGCAGCCGCGCCATTCCTCCCGATATTGGCGCATATCAGTATTTTGAAATACAACCCGACTGAGCATTTATAATTTCAAGGAATCCCTGATGGCATCCGCAAAATTTTCAACATCTCCTGATGTTGTACAAAACGAGGTCATCCAGCGCACTTCCAGGGAAGTCTCGTCCCATACATAGAAAAAATACCTTTTCTGCAGCTTTTCAATAGCATCCTTTGGCATGATTGCAAAAACGGCATTTGTCTGCACAGGCCGGGTTATCTCAATGCTTTTGATGGCAGAAACTTTTGTGGCAAGCAATTGTGCCATTTGATTGGCATGTGTGGCGTTTTTGAGCCAGAGGTCATCGGTCAACAACGCCTGGAATTGTGCGCTGATGTATCTCATTTTCGAGGCCAATTGCATGGATTGCTTTCGAACATAGGTAAAACCTTCTGCAAGACTTTCGTTAAGAAACACAACCGCTTCGCCAAACATCAGTCCATTTTTTGTACCCCCGAATGAGAGTACATCTACTCCTGTATCGGTGATCAATTCTTTGAACGAAACCTTCAGGCTTGCAGCCGCATTGGCAATTCGGGCCCCATCCACATGCAGATACATCCCGTAGCTGTGTGCAAATTGCGAAAATTCGCGTATTTCTTCAGGAGTATAAACAGTTCCCAGTTCGGTTGACTGGGTGATGGAGATTACCTTGGGCTGGGAGTGGTGCTGAAAACCGACAGAGTGCAACAGGGGAGCTGCTTGCTCAGGCCTGATCTTACCATGGGTCGAAGGAAGAATGTGTACCTTACATCCTGTAAACTTTTCAGGAGCGCCACATTCATCGTGTTGCACATGGGCCGCATCGGAACAAATAATGGAATTGTACGACCTTGTCAACTGCGACAATGCAGCAACATTGGCCCCCGTACCATTAAAAACCATATACGCCCTGGCTGATTGACCAAAGTGCTCCCTGAACTTTTTTTCGACATCGAAGGTGTGCCGGTCGTCACCATAGGCGATCATATCACCGTGATTTGCTCCGGCAAGGGCAATAAAAATTTCAGGGTGTACCGGTGCATTGTTATCGCTGGCAAAACTTTTTGGAGGAAACATAATTAAATCTCAAGTCCGTTTTTAAGCCTGACTAAATTAACGAAAACATTTATTCCTGTTTGAATTACCTGATCATTGAAATCGTAATGATTGCTGTGCAGGCCGGGATGATCAATTCCTACTCCGAGACCAAAAACTGCTCCAGGATACCTGTGGGTAAACCTGCCAAAATCTTCCGACCACCGGAATGGCTCCTGTATCTCCGTGAATTGGGCCTGGCTTGCAAGAGTTGCTGCTCTTACCAGCTCATAAGCCCTGGGGTCGTTCATGGTGGCGGGGTAAACTTCGGTATATCCGATTTCGTAACCAATACCGTGCTGCTGGCAAAGGATTTTTACCATGTCTTCGGCCTCAAAGGTAAGCCTGGTCATATCCTGATCGAGGTTTGAGCGTAACGTGGCCATAACAACCGCTTCCTCAGGGGTGGTGCCAAAGGCTCTCTCACCAATACGGGCATGGATGATGGTTACAAGGCAATAATCCTTGAAAGTGTTTGGTTTACCCGGAAGATTGGCAAGCCCATCGAGCAAACTGCTGACGACCCTTACCGGGCTGCGACCTAACTCTGGGTGTGCGGCATGACTTGTTGACCCATGCAGCCTGATGATCAACCCGCGCGATGCAGATGCAAAACAGCCCGGACGGCTAACAATCAGGTTTTCGGAAAACCCGGGCAGATTGTGCATGGCAAATACCCATTCGGGCTGGAAAGTTTCGAAAAAAGGGTCGGCAAGCACCTTTTCTGCACCGCGTCCATTCTCTTCTTCCGGCTGAAACAAAAGCGCTACCTTACCTGAAGATGGTTTTTGCTTTGAAAGTACGGCCGATACTCCGGCCATAATCGCCATGTGTCCGTCGTGGCCACATTTATGTGCCACCCCGTCATTTTCCGACCGGTAGTCGAAGGTGTTGGTTTCGTGTATGGGCAGGGCGTCCATGTCGCAGCGCAACAAGATGGAAGGGCCGGGATGCCCCGAATCGAACAGGGCTATCAGGCCGTGGCCGCCAACTTGCTCTATAAGCTCATCGGGCGGAAATTCCTTCAGAAATTTTTTAATGCGTGATGAGGTTTGAAGTTCCTTGCCTGACAATTCCGGATGACGGTGCAGGGACTTTCGAAGCTCAATAAGCTTTTTCTCAAGGGATGGCTCAATGTTTGAAATCATGCGACAGGATTTGTTGATTCCATTCCTGACCCGAATCAAAACGAAAGCACAAACTTACTTTCCGTATCAGGCCTGAAAACCAAAACACACTGCAAAGGTAAGCACCTAAAGGTAAAATTGGAGGTGTTTTAAGAAAACTCCATGGTTGTTGCAAGGCCTTTGTATTTTTCCCATGGGAACGCAGGTGGTAACCTTGTTTATTTAATACTATGTAGGATCTATATTTGTGAAACACTTAGGACCAGGATCTTTGTTAAAAATTAGTCGGAAAATACTGCTGGATTATAAGCAGGCAATGATGCCATAAAAAAATATGAAAAATTTTATCGGGTAATGTTTGCAGTTTATATAAAATAAATTTATTTTTACAAAATGAATTGTTTTATTCATTAAACATCAATTCTTGGCATAAGATAAATTCATCTATGTCGATTCTTAAAGGATTCTGGGCTTCAATAAAACAAGGAATCTGTACCCAACCAGCGATAATTACAAAATCTGCTAAGAAAGGAAAGATACCTGATTGAAAACTCCGAAATGTCTCTGATACCTTGAAGATATACGTCTCGCTTTAGAAATTAAGCGATTTGAGGAACAAGCTGAACATTTGAAAATTAGACACCTGGGATGAATCCTCTTGGTGAAATCTGATGTTTTGATATTATTTCTGAGAATTCGTTGCCGAATTAAATGAACATTTAAGTGAAAGCAACTAAAATCAGGTTCAATCTTACTCGAATATTCATTACCGGAGTATTCTTAGCATTTGCCATTTGCTGCAAAAAAGATGACAATGCTCAAACTCCGTTATTAGCAATTTTTGAGTTAACAGTATTTGCCTGGACAACCCCGCAATGCGGGGGCATGATAACCTCGGAAGAAAGCCTTCAAATTACGGGTCGCGGTGTATGCTTGAATACAAAGGGCAATCCTACAATTGCTTACAACAGAACCTCAGATGTAACCGGAATAGGGAGTTATAAAAGTAAGTCTTCCAGTTTAACTGCAAGCAAAACATGTTATGTGCGTGCCTATGCAGCCAATCGAAAAGCCATTGCTTATGGCAACACTTTTGGTAGCCACACTTTGTGCACAATTTGTACCGAAACCCGCGTAAACCAGGTTTTTCCCAATGGCAACCACAGGCAACTGAAGTTGGTTGGCAAAAAGCCTGTGACTTTGGCCGGAAATCTCAGTTCCGGCATCGTGTTCGCAAACAAACCCTCATTTTCTTGTTTGCTGTTATAATGGCAGAAGTGTAAGCCCTGCCAAAGCTTCATTTTTTTTACCCACCTCCCTCTAAAGCTTTGTTAAGCCTTCTTCAAAGCCATTCTACTATTGCTTTCTGCACCACACGCTTTCAATTAATCAACTTTAGATTCCATTAGTTTTTTTGAAGAAACCTCATTGCCATGAAGAAATTAATTCCAACCTGCATCCTTTTGCTCAGTTTATGTACAATTGCCAATGCGCAAATTAACATAAATCTGTTATTACGTAGGCCAACTCCTTCTGATCTTTCGGAATGGCAGACGGATCCTTCAATAGTGCAATTGGTTATAACCAATATTTCTCAGGCCAGTTTTCCAAATGCCTACTTTTCTGTAAGAATTATCAACGAAAAGGGGGTTGAAATTGCTAAAACATCCGGGGTCAACAGGTTTACCCCGAGGGTAAATATTCCCTCAGGTCCAACAACTGTTGTATTTACGGGGCACCAAATACTCAATGTAAATACCCTTATTTATGACCAAAGCATTGGTAATATTGCACTTACCACCAATTCTATCCCTGAAGGAAATTACCAGATATGTATCAGTGTTTTTGAACAAGCAGGGAAAAATATTACCACGGTTCATGAATTTTGTACCTCCTTTTTTATTATGATGCCGGATCCTCCTGTATTGATTTCGCCGGTTGATGATGATTTAATTACAAATGCATTCCCAAATTTTTTCTGGACTCCGGTAACCAATATTGCCCCTGGCAGCTTTGTGAATTATAAAATTAAGATTTGTCCGGTTTTTGAAGGCCAGACGCCCAGAACTGCCATTGATAGAAATCCCGTACTGTTCGAAAGTTCCAATATTTTAAATACTTCTTACCAATACTTACCTTCCGATTTGCCTTTCGATTTTTACAATGCTGCGGTAAGGTATGTTTGGATGGTACAAGCTTTTGATCAGAGAGGAAGACCGGTTACCCGTAACCAGGGCAGAAGCGAAATAGGCACATTCAGGGTTCGAAGACCGGGAACTGCTGCCACCGCACTTTCAAATGAATATCCAGCAAATAATGACACCATTCCGTGGGATAATCCCCATCTTATTGCCCGATTTTCGCCATATTCCGATAACATACGCAGTGCAAGAATCACTGTCAGGGTTAGAAAGGATGGAACTTCTGACGAATTCTCCACAATACGTACTGTGAATTTTCCAACCGGACCACAAAGCAGCCAGGGATTAAATTCACAGGAGCTTGCAGGTATGCTGATAGTCAACCTTAATGAAAGCCATGATTTTCCAGAATGGATGAACAATCTGGAGCATGGCTCAAAATACAATTGGAATGCAGAAGTGGTTTTTACGCTGAACGATGGTTCAACAGAAAATGCCGTCTCAGGAACAACATCTTTTGTAAAGGGGTTTAAAAAGCCGGTTGTTACATTACCGGAAAACGAAGATTCGGTTAAGTCCGGTGAAAAAATCAATATTTCTTTCCAGATTCCCCGCCCAACGCTGCTGAATATTCCGAATCATGAAATACTTAACAATTCGAGATTTCACGGCTACAATGCATTTGCTGTGGCTGGTGGAAAGTTTGCGATAGAGTTTTCTAAGAATCCATCATTCGATCCAATTTACCGCACCCATATCACTTCATTGCCTGCTGAAGGGACATACCGTTCAGGCAACGATTGCAACTCCCTGTTTGATGTCATTTCAAAAGAACTTGATGCCATAGCAGACACCGGTCATTACTATTGGCGGGTAAATTACCTGAACGCCTCTGATATTAAATATTATACAAGTCCTCACAGGATTCTTCGCATCACACCGGCAACTTCTGAAAGTTGTTTCGAATTAAAGGTTTTATCGCCTGCCCATAAAGGAACCTGGACAACAAATAAAAATCCGCGTTTTACAGTATCAGTCAGTCCGCAGATAAGGAAATCGGCCATAACCGGTGGGAAGATTAAGATATGGAAGATGAACTCTGCGTCCGAAAATATCACTGAGGTCAAAGGCAGGGATCCAGTTGTTGACAAATCCTTCACAGGTAACGACAATTCAAAGATTTATGCCTACTCAACCGATTTGGACGGATATACCCGTTATGACCTTAATTTCATCAACGGCGATTCGGAATCTGAAACCTTTACTGCCGATACTGATGCTACTTATCTCTGGCATTTTGACCTGCAATTTAAGAAAGATTCAATCAGGGTTGATGGAACTCTTTGCGATAGCACATTTGTAAGGTCGAACGAAGCCATTTTTACCGTATCGTCTGCAACGGCCGGAACAAACCCATGCCCCGGGGAATGTTATACTGCCGAGCCAACAAACAAAACCCCAGGTACACAAACCTTTGCAGCAGATTCGGTATTGAAAATCGGACAATTTGAATTAAAGCTGATAACTGTATCCGGTACCGCTAGTTCTCTTACAGGTGAGGGGTCTATTGATGTTCCATATTTCCGTGGTGGCATTCTGGTAGAATTCAACAGCATAAAAGTTAACAGTAGCAATGAAGTATATGAGGGTGAAGTCTTTGGAAAAATTGCCCCGGATGCACCTTATACCGCACCAGAGGCAAATGATTTTGAAGGTAAAGCTTTGGCATTTGCCCACGAAAATGCGAAATTTAAAAATATCCATGAATATTCAAGCTCGGCCGGTCGTTTGGTGAGCGGGCTTATAGGGTCAGCACCCGTTGCCCTGCCCATAGGTTTCGACCACAATTATGAAGGCAACAAGGTGGTTGCAGGCATTATTGGGATGAAATTTACTCCCACACATGCTGCGCTTAATGCGGCTGCCTATGTAGAGTTACCTGAATTGGGGCCCGATGTTGGCTTTGGCCTTGGTGCGAAAAATATTTGCTTTCATAAAGATGGCTATTCAGGTGACGGCAGGATAATTATGTACCTGGCACAAGATTTTGGCTACCGTAATGAAGATAGCTGGAGTTTCCTCTTTAAGGCCCCTACGCCCACCGTTCCTGGTACACAGATGATACTTGAATGCAAAGAATTTAAGGAATTTGCTATCGTGGCCGAAGTGGAATTTCCCCGTACGTGGTTAAAGCCGGTTCCTGACGACGATCCTACAAAACTGGTAAAGGCTCGCTTTAATGCATTTGCAGAAAAAAATGGCACTGGCTGGCAATGGCTTGCAAGGGCGAACTTAGACGCAAGTGAATTTACCGGAGCCAATGGATTTAAAATGCAGGTTCAGGAGATGATTTTCGACTATTCAACTGCAAAGAATCCTGAAGGCATTGTTTTTCCAGAAAATTATACAGGCAACACTACGAATAATTGGAAAGGGTTTTACATTAAGCAAGCCAGTATTACCTTGCCTGAAGTCTTAAAAACCTTTGAGGATGTCAGTCCGGTTGTATCAGTAAGAAACCTGATTATTGACAAAGTAGGTTTTACGGCAAAAATTCGGGCCGAAAATATAATCCAGTACCCACGGGGTAATTTCGGAGACTGGGGCGGGAGTATAGATACCTTGAATCTAAACATTGTAGGAAGTTCATTTAAATCGGGTAACCTGAAAGGAAGAATTAAGGTCTCGGTAATTGACTCTTCGTTGGTATATACCGCTTTAATTTCCAGACCTTCAGATGGGGGCAATCTGAATTACCAACTCACCGTAAATCCTGATACAGTAAATGCCGACATCTGGAAAGCAAAACTTGCCCTTGATGAAACCTCAAAAATTGAACTGACCTATACAAGCGGAGAGTTTCTTGCAGAAGCCGACTTTACCGGGAAATTATCTATCGAAGGAGGCGAAGGGACACTTTCAAAGGTGGGCTTCGAAGGATTAACATTCGAAAATTTTAAAGTTATGAGCAAGAGCCCTTACTTCGAAAAGGGCAACTGGGGCTTTGCGAGCCCCCAGCACAATATGGCAGGGTTCCCGGTAACAATCAATAATATGAATATTGTAACAGGAACCAGTGATGGATCCATTGCGGCAGGCCTTCAGTTCAATCTTAATGTGGGGCTGCAATCGGGTTCAAATGCAATAAGCGGAAGCACTACGCTGAGTATATGGGGCAAAATGGCACCAGGGGGAGGACCGCAGCGGTTTATTTTCGACCGTGTCAGCCTCGATTCACTGGGTATCACTGCCGAGCTGCCTACCGTGAAGATACAGGGAAACCTTAATTTATATAATGATCACAACGTGTTTGGCACGGGTTTCAGAGGAGCTGTAACCGCAATGTTTATAGATCAAATAGCGGTTCAGGCTACTGCCCAGTTTGGTTCGGTCAATAATTACCGGTATTGGTATGTGGATGCCAAAATGTTAAACCCCGCAGGAATACCAATATTGAGCGGGGTTGGGATATACGGTTTTGGCGGAGGAGCATGGCACCACATGCGTAGAAGTGGGTCAACAGTGCTTGACCTTTCAGCCACTCCACCTGCAGCCGATAAGGGGCTTACGCCCGGAACTTCTAATTCGGGGTATAGCTATGTGCCAGACCAGGGAGTAAATTATGGATTTATGGCCATGGTAGCCATGGGTACCCACCCCTCGCCCGAGGCGTTCAATTGCGATTTAAGTCTAAACACTCAATTTCTTTCGAATGGAGGAATAGGTACCATTTCCTTAAAAGGCGAGGGATACATGCTTAGCAGCATAACCAACCGCTCAAACGCCAAAATAACGGCAAATGCCGATGTGGAATATAATTTTCCTCTGAAAACCTTTCATGGAGCATTTAATGTAAATATTAATGCGACGCCCTTTACAGGCGGAGGGCAAATGGTAATGCACTTTGCCCCCGATTTGTGGTATGTGAAAATAGGCGAGCCTGATAATCGCATTAACGTAGGCCTGGCAGATTGGTTGCAAGGAACAACAGGATACTTCATGATAGGCCAGAACCTACCCTCACCACCCCCTTTGCCGACTCAAATTCAGACATTATTCCCTGGTTTAACCATCACAAGAAACCCGACTGTCGATATGGGCAATGGATTTGCATTTGGCGCCGCGACCGGGTTTAACACCGGAAGAAAAAAATATCTTGCATTTTACGGCCAAATAGCCGCTCAAGTCGGGTTCGATTTGGCGCTGTTGAACTACGGACAAGGCTCCACCTGCGAGGGTATGACTGGTCCTATTGGCTTGAATGGTTGGTACGCATCCGGGCAAATTTATGCCGCTTTGGCTGCCTCCATTGGCATTAGTGTTAACCTGACGTTTGTTGAAGGCAATTTTGAAATATTGTCATTAAATGCAGGGGCGGTGCTTGAGGGTGCGGCACCAAACCCAACCTGGGTGAAGGGCGCAGTAGGGGGAGATTACCGGATACTTGGAGGCCGAGTAAAGGGACACTGTGATTTTCAATTCCAGATGGGGGAAGTATGTCAACCTGTGATTGAAAGTCCGCTCTCAAGGATTGACCTGATTGCCGACCTCGATCCGATAAACAATAGAACCAATGTGGATGTGTTTACTGAACCTCAGGTAGCCTTGAATTTTGAAGTTGATACACCTTTCGAATTGGAGGAAATGCCTGCCGGCAGCGATAATTCGCGAATAAGGACATTCAGGATCAGGTTAAATCAATTTAATCTTATCAATATAGCAGGAAATGATACTGTGCTCGGAAGAAGAATTGTGGCACAGGATAAATATCATGTGTACTTTTCGCCGCATGAGATGCTTGAAGGGAATCGCAGATACAGGTTTGGGGTATCTGCTTTTGGCGAAGAGCTGATTTCCGGAAACTGGATACCTGCCAAAAGAAACAATGGTACAGTGATAACCCAGAACGAATCAGTAAACTTCACCACAGGCAACACACCCAATCACATTCCACCCAGCAACGTGGCTTTCACCTATCCTGTAAGCTCACAGCGCTATTTTCTTCAGGACGAATGTCGCACAGGGCAAGTACAGTTAAAAACAGGTCAGAGTTCGCTGTTCCAGCCTGGCACAGGGACACTTAATACCCAGCTCTTTGCCAGATTCATCCCTCTTGATATCAACGTTCAGCCGGTTGAAGTACCATTTACTTACAACCAGGGTTCAAGGTCACTGCTATTTGAGATTCCTGTGCTACAAAACAACAAGCCTTATTTTGTGCAGATTATTAAAAAAGAATTGGCTTTTGTTGGTGTCATACCCTCAGGTTCGATGCCAACAACCGGCAATAATCAGCAAACGGCATCGATTAGTCAAGTACAGGTTCTTAACCAAGCCGGTTCAAGTGTTTTGATTAATCAAAGTAGAATTACTGAATCACGTGTGAGGTCGGGAGAAAAGATACTTTATTCTTTCTACTTCGGAACAAGCAGATTCAATACCCTACAGGCAAAACTCAACAGTTTTGTATATACCTCCACACAGTCGAGCGTGTCGCAAGGTATATACGAAACGGTGAAAGCGCGATACCAGGGTGTTGAATATTTCGATCACTTCGATTTTAATCCGGTGCGTTGGACGGCCTCCGGTAATAACTTTTCTTTTGGGCCGCTTATTAAGCTCAACGCTAATGAAAGGACAGCAGCATGGCATAACACCTTTGCAAATCCACGCGTATATGACCAAATACAATGGCTCAGGTCGAAAGGTTGGTGGCAAGGCCATGTGGAGTTCGAAAGGTATTTTACAAATCCTCAGCTAAATTTTGTTGGAGTGGAGTACAACACCTACAGACCTTCACTAAACGAAATGGTGCAATTGGCAGCACCTTCTTCTAACCAGGGTGGTAGCACGACCAATACGTCAGGAGGATTTAGTCCTTCGCAATTTGGCGGTGCCGGCGCAACCTTGGGCGGACTCCAGCCGTCATTTCAAAATCCACCGGTTCCGTTCATTACCCTGCAGTACAATCACGGAATTATTGTGCCCATAGACTATTCGAAAATGGAAATCAGGGCTGCCATTATCCTTTCAAATATGTTTATTTCAAAAACCCCGGCAGATATGACACGGCTGAACAATATCCTTAATTCGACCTATCAGGTAATGTTTCGGGGTAATTACCCTGTGATGTATTTCTATAACCACAGGTGCAACCAAGGGATTGATTTCCAAATGCCAACCATTTCGAAACCATTTGTTTACTAAGGTCTAATTGTAACAACAAAATTTTAAAGGACTAGTTATGGAAAATCAGGAAATACATAGATTATCCGGAAATTCCGAAAGGCAAACCACAGGTTTGTTTGAATTTCTCTTTCCCAAGGGGATAATTGTACTGCTCTTGCTGATTTGTTGCATAGGAACAGCTTATTCACAAAAAACAGGGAGTAAAATTATCAGGTTTGATGGGTCCGCAAATATTTCGAACAACTTTTATTCGGCAAGCGGCATCCTGCCCCGCCAGAAAAGCAATATGGGCCCCGGTATTTTGCGGGCAAATGTTACCCTGTTCGACCAGATTTTACTTCCTTTTGAGCTGTATTTTTCAACCCAACAGACAAGGTTTCAGCAGCCTTTTAACCAGTTTGGAGTAAGCCCAAGGTTTTCTGATTGGCTTACCGTGCATGCAGGTTATTTTACAACACAAATGTCTGAGTTGTCTTTTGGCGATTTGCGTATGCTGGGAGGCGGTTTTGAACTAACCCCCGGAAAATTCAGGTTGAAGGCATTCTATGGGCGAACAAGACATGCCACTGAAGCCAGCCTCGAAAATTATATGACCGGTACTTTCAAACAGACGGCCTATGCCATGTCGATAGGATATGGAGATGAATCGAAAACTTTTTTCAATCTCAACATTTTTCGTGCTGCTGATGAGTCGGGTTCCTTAACGAGTAGCTCCGCCATGGTTAAACCCAATGAAAATCTGGTAAGTACCTTGAGCTTTGGGATTTATTTCGGTCCTAAGATTTTTTTCAATGGAGAGGCAGGCATATCAGCATTTTCGGCTGATATAACTGCTGACAAAATCGAAGATTTTACCCTGCCGGAATTTCTTTTTACTCCCAATATATCAACCAGGGTTGATGGAGCAGCAAAATTGCGTGTGCATATTGTGCCTTCAGACTTCTGGTCGGTAGTTCTTTCATCGCAATGGATAGGGCCTGGATTCAACAGCCTTGGCTATGCACTTATGCCTAATGATTACATGGAATATACCATTGCCCCAAGTGTCCGATTGTTTAACAACAAATTGAACATTCGGTCAAGAGCCGGAATCAGACTGAATAACCTGCGCAATAACCGTTTGTCAACCACAAGCAGGTTTACCGGTTCGTTTTCGGCCAACTGGCAGGTAAGCCAAAAATTCGGTTTTGATGCCAATTACAACAACAATGTAATTCAATCGGGCCATGTAAACGACACGCTGCGACTCGCAAATGTTTTCAGTTCCTATTCCTTTTCACCAAGGCTAATGTTCGATGCTTTAGGGGGAGCTAACAATCTGATGCTTTCCTATTCATTCCAGGATGTATCAGATAAAAATATTTATACATCCGTTGTTACCGACAACCGCAGCCATTCTTTATCCACAATTCATTCTATTGCGTTTCCTTCTTCCTTGTCTTTTACCACCACTTTGCTTTACAACACAGGAAAACTCAGCGCCCTGAATACACAGATAATTCATGTAAGTGAAACGGTTGGAATCAGGTTGTTTAAAAACCAGGTAAACCTGTCAGCCGGGGTGGGAGCGAATTTTATTAAAACCACGGTAAATGACTCTCAGTTGGTTTTGAGGATAAATGCCTCATATTCACCACCCAGGTTTGGAACCCTGAGCTTCAATCTTTCAAATAACACCTACAATGGTACCGGGCTGATAACCCAATCGTATCGCGAGTTATTCGGAAGCCTTCAATACAATATTAATTTTTAGAAACCAACAAAACTGAATATTATGAACGCCATTAAATATCTCACCGGAAATTTTGTTAATAAAAGCGATATGCTTTTTAAGATTTTAGGTGTATTGTTTTTAATGCTTTTCCCTTTTCGAAGCATTGCCCAAACATCGGAGCCTGTAGCAAATGAAACACCTTTAGCCAGGCATGCGTCCATCAGCGTAATTGCGCGCGTGGATGTTGATTCGGTCGTATTGCGATGGGCGCCTTCTACTGCCGGGGGTTGGGTTATTGCCAACAGGATTGGTTATCAGGTCGAAAGGGTTACCGTTTCAGAAAATGTGCCGTTCGATGCCGCCGACTATATAAAACTTAATACAGCACCAATCAAACCATTGAGCCTGGAAGATTGGGCAAAAGTACCTAATCCCGAAAATCCCTTTTATGCGATTGCGGCCCAGGCATTGTATGGAAACCGTTTTATCCCCAGAGCCCTTGATGGTGGCGACCTGAATGTATTAAGAAATGCTGCCGATGAGCTCTCCAACCGCTACTCCTTCTCTCTTTTTGCTGCCGACAACGACATGGAAACGGCCAATGCTTTAGGATTAAGATGGGTTGATAAGGATGTGAAGCCAGGCGATACCTATGTGTACAGAGTTTTTTTAACCGCCCATAACGAGGATTATTCTTTTGATACGGCTTATGTCGTGGTTCATGTTGTACCATTTGTAAAGGATCCGGCCCCGACCGGTTTGCATTTCGAAAGCGGCGACGGACAAATAAAGCTTTCATGGGAAGAATCGGAAATAAATAGCTTCTCTGGATATTATGTTTACCGCTCTGATGGCACAACACCTCATTTCGAGAAGCTTACAAAAACACCGTTGATTTCTATTACGCCTATTGGAGCAGAGCAGGAGGCCAGGCCCGGATATACCGATACCACGACGGTGAATTACAAAAGGTATTCCTACCGTGTGGTAGGGGTCAGCCCGTTTGGCGAATTAAGTGAACCTGCCGAAATAACAGCCTATTCCAAAGACCTGAGCCCCCCACCCCCGCCTCTGATTAATAAGCCTGAGCAGGTATCCGGAAGGGAGGTTAAAATTTCCTGGGAAATGAGAGACCCCCCGGCCGATTTCCAAGGATTTGTGGTAAGTCGCAGCACCCATTCACTCTATGGATATGAATTAATCACCCCAAACCCCTTGCCGGCATACGCCAGGGAGTTTACCGACAACATGATGCGATTGGAGGAAGCATACTATATTGTCGGTTCTGTAGATACCACCGGAAACATTGCATTCTCACATCCGGTGCTCGCTATAGTCATTGATACCGTGCCGCCGCTTCCGCCAACAGGCTTGGCAGGTTTGATTGACGAGTCGGGAGTAGTAAACCTGAGTTGGAACCTGGGCCAAGACGCCGGCTTGATTGGTTACCGGGTACTGCGCGCAAACCACCCTTCTCATGAATTTTCGCAGCTTACAGGGCAAATTCTCGCCGACACGGTGTTTCGCGATTCGATAAGCATCAATACATTGACCCGCAATGTTTATTACCGGGTGGCTGCCGTAAACCGACGACACCAGCACTCCGAACTTTCACCCGTATTGGCGCTGAAGCGGCCGGATATCATTCCTCCTGCAGAAGCAGTATTCAGTGATGTGTTGGTTACTGATAACAGTGTGTATCTGCAGTGGCATCGAAGCCCCAGCGAAGATCTGGCCATACAGATATTGATGAGGAATAAGCAGAATGATGGCACATGGGAGGCAATTGACTCGCTGCCTCCTGCAATCTCCTCATTTATCGATAATAATGTTCAAAAAAACATTGTCTATGAATACACCATAGTTTCAGTTGACAATTCGGGATTGTCGTCGGAACCCGCATTAGCGGTAGTTGCCAGGCCATACGATACAGGGAGAAGAAACCCTGTGGAAAATTTTACAGCTACCTACCTGCCTAATGATAATGCGGTTGCATTAAGCTGGAACTATTCGGCCGAACCTGCAGAAAAGTATTGGTTTGTTATTTACAAAGCAATGGGCGACAATATTCTCACACAATATAAATCGGTAGAAAGCACTGCCAAAGTATTTACCGACAAGCAGGTAACCAATGCAACTTACCATTACGGAATCGCTGTAATGACATCACTCGGGGGCGAATCTGCAATTGTAACCACATCCATTATTGTAGGCACCCCCTGAAAACCAAACTTTCATTTCAATGCATTGATAATAAACGATTTCGTCTTAGGCAAAAGAAACATGTATGTGAACCGGGGTGGCTTTGTACTCGTGCAGGGTCAACCGTTCTAAAACCTAAAAAATATGTGGAGTCCAGAAACCACTTAAAACAACGGGGCGTAATCGAAAAGCCATACGAGTAGGAGCATTCAATAGAAACACTTATGGAAACCAAATTCCTGACATTCATAAATCCCTATTTGTCGTATATCGACGACGGGGAGCTTTTTCGCAAGCCATTTAGCTGGCTATACGTCTTATTAGCCCTAATCAATTTAGTACTGCCCATCTACATTTTCTATCAAGCAGTTAATACAGGCGTTTTTGATTCTGGTGCATCATACATCATTGTGTTTTTGCTTGTTTGGATTATTATAGTCTTTGCCTCGTGGATAAGTTTTCAATTGTGGTGGGATAGAAAATCAAAAGTAATTGCCACTTCATCGAACGATGATGAATTTGTAGCCACACCAGTTTTTTCACATTTTGTTCAAACCACGGGCGAATGGCTTGGTACCTGGATAATAATAGTGGGCTTTTCGTATGCACTCCTTACGACGATATTTTTAGGAGGTAACGCACTTTATTTATCTGCTCAAATCGGAATTCCATTCTTGAGAACAGGGTTCCCATTTATAATTCTGATGCCAGTTTACGGGTTTTTAATAATTGCTGCAACCAGATTTTTGGCTGAGCAAATAAGAGCTGTTGCTTCCATTGCAAAAAATACAAGAAGGAGTTAAATTAGCCTGTAAATGCTCAAATCGGCGGCAATTTCTGAGTATCTGTTGGCATTGGTATAATTTAAGAAGGGACAGGCTGCAGCCTGTCCCTTCTTTTTGCGAAAACTCCCGGTTGGGGTTTTCAGGTTATTAAACCATTGTTGTTAGTTAAAATTCAATGACCAGCCCGATTGACGGAAGTATGGTTCCGGTTCGATTTTCGATAGTCCGAAGTTGGTAACGTTCCACACCGTTGGCATCTGTAAACACTATCGGGTTGCCATTGGCATCTGATTCGCGCACTACGATATCGGCCAGTTGCGATTCGAAGTTGTAAATGTTTTGAATGTCCAAATAGGCCATGATGCTGAAATTTCTAAAGAAGAACGTCCGGTCGATGCGCACATCGAGATTGTGGAAACTGCCGAAGCGCTCCTGGTGAAATCTCGAATAATCGAGATAAGGCGCGTTCTGTGCATCCCAGGCAGCCCTTATCGAAGATTTCTCCAAATCGAATGGGGTAAAGGGAGCACCTCCCGAAAATTGCCATTTAATGCCGATTTCCCAATTCCGGCCCAACGAACGCAATGCGGTAAATGTGAGTATGTGGCGGTTGTCCCACCGGGAGGGTATGTAAGTGCCAAAATAATCCTGAAAATCGCTTCTTACAAAGGTGTAAGCAAGAAAAAGATTGAAGTTGTAAAAATTCTCTGACCTTACCAGAAGTTCAGTACCAAACGCCCGGCCACGACCGGTCGAAAGTACTTCTTCATTCCCGAAAACTCCAAATTCTGTTGATTGACTGCCTATAGCAACCGAATCGCGAACCGAGAAGGGATAGTTCCCGTAATCCTTGTAAAATCCTTCAAGGCTTATCTGACTCAAGGCAGATGGAAGCCACTCAATTCCGGCCACAAAATGATTTACAGAAATATACGAGAGGTTGTTGGCTTTGTTGGCCAGTTCTCCGGCCGGGTTTGTGTAGCCTAATGTTACATAGGAGGGCATCTGGTAGTACCTTCCGATGTTTGAACTGATGAATAAATTGTCGCGAAGCTGATACGAAGCCGAGAACCTGGGCGATAGCTGACTGAAGATGTTCGACATGCTTTCGGTAAAGTTATTGGCATCGGCTCTTGCACCAAGGGAAAGGGTAAGCCTGTCGTCCATGAATCTTCCCGAAATCTGGCCAAATGCGCTCCATTTGAACAAGTCGAATTGGGTTTGGTTTGCGATACGCCTGAGTTGATTGTTCAAAAACAGGAATTGCTGATTGTTGGCGTTAAACTTAGCATATTCGCCCCCAAAACCAAAGTTTACACTGTAATTTTCAAAGATATTTCTGTTGCGTTCGAAACGGAATTTATTTTCAATTTCGTCCGAGACATAATCGAGCGACCTGGCAAGGGATTGATCATTTCCGGGATACTTGTGTGCCATGTTTCGCAACATATTGCGGCTGACCACAAAAAGGTCGGAGCCGTTTTCGGCGAACCGGCGGTAGGTTGCACCCAAGGCATAATTCCACTGCTCATTTACAGGTAGAAAGTCGAGCAGAAAACGTTGTTCGGGTGTTTCGTTGGCGTCGAGGTTGAGGGCAAACTGGTCAAGTGCGCCAATACCGATTATATTGAGTTCGCTGTTGGCCCCGAGGCGGGTATTGGTTTTGAACTGAAACCCATTATACGTAGGCAGGAATGGCAATCCAATGATATCAAACAAAAATTGCAGATACGACCTTCTGGCCGAGAAAACTATAGAGGTATTTTCGGTCAGGGGGCCGTCAAGAGCAAGGGCGAGGTCGCTGGCGCCAACCGTAGCACGTACGTTCATACGGTCGCGGTTGCCGTTTACCTGCCTAAACTCGAACACAGAGCTCAAAGCATTGCCGCGATTGGCCGGAAACGCACCGGAATACATTTCCACTTCGCGTATAAAGTCAACGTTGATCATGCCCACAGGACCTCCTGAGGAGCCTTGGGTAGAAAAGTGGTTGATGTTGGGTATTTCTATCCCATCCAGATAAAACCTGTTTTCAGCAGGGCCACCTCCTCTTACAATCACATCGTTGCGAAATGACGGGGTTGCTGAAACCCCCGGTAGGGTTTGAATGACTCTGGAAATATCGCGGTTGCTGCCCGGGCTACGCTCTATTTGTTGTATTCCCAATCGGCGCAATGATACCGGACTCTCGCTTCTGCGCTCGAATGGAGAAGCCCTCACTTCAACGGCTTCAAGGTCAACCGGAACTTCTCTCATGCCTATTTCAACAAACACTGCCCGCGCATTGCTTGCCATGAGTTCATCCGTAATGCGCCTTTCAAATCCAATGGCGCTTACCTCAATTCTTACAAAGCCCGGATTCACGTTCTCGATTTGAAAATTTCCTTCAAAATCAGTAGTGGTTCCATTGGTAGTTCCCGAAATTATCAGGTTGACAAAGGGGAGGGGTTCATTGTTTTTTTCATTAAATACCCTTCCACGCACAATGCCATCTGCGGCGCTCAGGTAAAATGGAAAAAGAAACGGGAGGATATAAATGAATTTCAGAAAAATTTGTCTGGTTTTCATACTTTTGTTTTTTCACCTAACAGGATGTTGAGCGTTTTTGTTCAATCAAAAACGTAAAAAATTATACAAAATCCTCAATATTTAACAATTTATTAACAATATACTTTTGTATGGAGGCCTTAACCCTTACTACTCCTGCCTTGTTGTTTTCGGCTATTTCGCTTCTGCTTCTGGCATATACCAACAGGTTTCTGGCCTTAGCCAACCTGATTCGCAGCTTGCATGCCCGCTTTAAAGAAAGTCCCAGCCAAATCCTTATCGGGCAAATCTCGAACCTCAAAAAGCGGATCAACCTGATCAGAGGAATGCAGATAATTGGCTTAGCGAGCTTGTTGCTGTGCGTTGCTTGTATGTTTCTTATTTATGTTGAATGGCATCTTGCGGCGCAGATTGTTTTCGGAGTGGCCTTGGTGCTGCTGATTTTAAGCCTGGCAATAAGCATCTGGGAGATCAATATCAGTGTGAATGCACTGAATCTGCACCTGAGCGACCTGGAGGAAATAGAAAACTTGTAAAATGCTTTTCGCCTACCAATTTATGCTTTTGGCCGATTTGGTATTGCCCGCCCGATTAACGCCCGGTACTTTTGTTGGGTAATCTATTTTCGTTTCATTTTAAAAAGTGATCATCATGACATCTTCCAACAAAAGACGGTTTCTGCTTGGCTTGTTATTCATATTGCTGGGCGCACTCTTGTTCAATAATTTTTTCGATGTACTTCCCATTGAATTTCCCTGGTATGTATTTTCATGGAAAGCAGCCCTGATTGTTATTGGTGTTTTGCTTCTGATAGGCGACAAGCACCGGTCAACAGGTTGGGTATTTATTGGTATTGGGGCCTTTTTTCTTGTAAAGGATATTTTTGATCTTGGCTTCTTTGAGATGCTTCAGGTAATCATCCCTGGAGTCCTCGTCCTGGCAGGTCTGAAATTGTTGCTGCCCAGAAAAAGGAAATTCTGGAAATCCTCCCCGGAAGATTCCATTAGTTTCGATAGCTCGAACCGGTTAGAAGATATCAGTGTATTTGGCGGTGGAAAGAAGAATGTTACTTCCGATAATTTTCAGGGGGGCGAAATAGTGTGTATTTTTGGAGGTGTGGAGTTGAATTTCAAGCATACTACCCTTGTGTCAAGTCCGGCTACTGTCGAAGTAGTTTGTCTTTTCGGGGGTTGCACCCTTTTTGTTCCCGAAGATTGGACGGTTCGCACTGAGGCCGTTTCCATTTTTGGGGGATTTTCTGATCTGCGTACCAAGTTTAATCCGGCTCTGGTAACAAACCCCGAAAAAGTTTTGGTGGTGAAAGGAGTGGTAATATTTGGCGGAGGCGAAATAAAAAGTACCTGGTAAATCTTCATGTGGACTTTTTTTATAAAAAATAAGTACCTGGTTTTTGCCTTCTTGGGCCTGTGGCTATTAATGGCCGCAGGCTTTTTGTATCTCATAATTTTTTTAGGAGGATGGGATTTTCAAATTGCACTCAACGACACCCTGATAAGCACCCTTAGTTTGTTTTTTTTGTTGACCTTGATGAGGTATGTGGTGCGGTTTTCGGTGCACAACACCAGTGGGTTTTTTGCAAAGTTTCCGGCAGCGTTGCTTGCCGGCTCATTGCTGGTTGTTTTATGGCTTTATGGCTCTAAGATTATGGTTGGGTCGGCTGTCGGAAACATTGAAAATTATCCCGAGTTTCTGAACAACACGCTGGTGCTTAGGGCCCTTTGGGGTGGCATGGTTTCGATTCTGGTTTTTCTGATATTTCTGGTTTTCTTTATGCAAAAAAAGAGTTTGGAGGCAAACCACCGTGCTACGCAATTGGAAGATCTGGTGCGTCAAACCGAGCTTCATGCCCTGAAAAACCAGTTAAACCCCCATTTTATGTACAACAGCCTGAATTCTATCAGTAGTCTTACCCACTCAAATCCTGATAAAGCGAGGGAAATGCTCATTTGCCTTTCAGATTTTTTGCGCTATGCCTTAAAACAGGATGCCATGCAAATGACCACCCTGAGCAATGAGTTGGAAAATGTGCAACTGTACCTCAATATCGAACGGATACGCTTTGGCGACAGGCTGCAGACCAGCTTCGAAGCTGTTGATGAGAGTTTGCTCAGGCTCGAAGTACCTGTAATGATCCTCCAACCGTTGTTCGAAAACTCTGTGAAGCATGGATTGCAAAAAACTCCCGGAAATGTTTTAATCCAATTTGCGGCAGAGGAAACCGGCGAAAATACCATTCTGCTTTCCGTTAAAAACACATATGACACCGAATTTGCACGATTTCGTGCCGAAGGCATAGGACTTGGAAATATCAGAAACAGGTTGAGGTTGATTTATGGAAACGGTAGGTTGCTGACCGTACATGCCGGCCAAAACCTGTTTGCCGTGAGCATTGCCCTACCAAAAAGACTACTACATGAGTAAATGGAAAGCCATTATTATTGACGACGAGCAGCCTGCCCGTGACTTGATCAAGGTGTACCTTTCGGGATTCCCACAGGTGGAACTCATAGCCGAGTGCATTGACGGGTTTGAGGGCGTAAAAGCATTGGGTGAGCACAAACCCGATCTGGTTTTTCTCGATATTCAGATGCCCCGCCTCAATGGATTCGAAATGCTCGAACTGTTGGATGAAGAAGAGTACCCTGTAATCATTTTTACTACAGCTTTTGATCAGTTTGCCTTAAAGGCATTCGACCATAACGCACTGGACTACCTGCTGAAACCCATATCGGTAATCAGGTTTAACCAGGCAATGGAAAAAGCAATACATTCTTTGGAAAACCAGAAAGCAACGGGAGCGAAGGTAAAAAAAACCGTATCCATATCAGCAATGCATGGTAAATACCTGGAACGGATCGTGTTGCGTTCAGGTGATGGCCTTCAGATTATACCTGAGCAGCAGATTCTCTTTTTGGAAGCTGCAGATGATTATGTGAAAATTTGCACCGGAAAAGACATATTCCTGAAAAAGAAAACTTTGAAGTATTTTGAGGAAAACCTCGATCCTGCATTTTTTGTAAAAGTGCACCGTTCGTTTATCATCCGAATCGACGCCATCCGGAAAATAGAACCCTATTCGAAAGACTCGTTTATTGCCATACTAAAAAACGACCACAAGGTTTCGGTAAGCAAATCGGGATATGCGGTTCTGAAAAAGTATTTCAGGTAGTTAGCCTTCACGACTTACAATTTGTGTCAATTTGCCTGAAAGTTAAAAAATGTTACCTTTGCAAATTATTTGAGCGAAATAGCTTTCTTTGCCTAAGCAACCAAATACATGACTTATTAATGCTAAAATTTAAATCCAGAACTCCAATTCTTGTGGCCTTGGTGATTTCAATCCTGGCTTTATCTTGCACTGGTTACCAAAGATTGCTTAGAAGCAACGACCATGATTTAATGTTTACACGGGCAGTAGAATTTTACGAAAAGGGTGATTACAACAGGGCGTTGGGATTGCTTACCGTTTTAATTCCTGCATTTAGGGGAACACTGCGAGCCGAAGATGTAAATTATTACTTCGCCATGGTGCATTACAAAATGCGAGATTATGCAATGGCCAGTCAGCATTTTCTAACTTTTACACAAGGCTTTCCCCGCAGCAGGCATACCGAAGAGTTTCTTTTTCTGGCTGCTTACACGAAATATTTGATGGCTCCCAGGGCAAGCCTAGACCAGAGAGCGACCCGCGAAGCAATTGCGGCTTTTCAGACTTTTGCCAACCGATATCCGGCAAGTGAAAGGGTAGAAGAAGCCAACCAACTTATTGATGAGCTTCGGATCAGGCTTGAGGAAAAAGTGTTCAACCAGGCCGTGCTGTATTACAACTTATCGCTATACACTGCCGCCATTACCACATTCAATGTACTTATCAGGGATTATCCTGATACCAGACTTAGAGAGGAGGCACTTTATCGGATAGTCAGAGCAAACTTTGATTTTGCCTCACAAAGCATTCCTGCCCGGCAGGCCGAGCGCTTTGCTGCTGTTTTAACAGCACATGGCAGGTTAATCAGGCAATTTCCGCAATCCCGTTTTCTGACGCAATCGGAGCAACTGCGAAATAACGCCCAGGAACAAATCGACCGCTTAAACCCAAGCGTACAAATTTCTGAAAACCGTTAAAATCATGGAATTAAAAAAAGCAAAACCTGAAACCAATACTGTAACCCGCGACCTGAGAGAATTTGACAGGGAATCAGGAAATATTTACCAGTCGGTTTCAATTATATCCAAAAGGGCCAATCAAATTGCCCTGAACATGAAAGAAGAACTCAGCAGCAAACTCGACGAATTTGCAACTTCAACCGATAATCTTGAAGAAGTATTTGAAAACCGCGAGCAGGTTGAGATAGCAAGGCATTACGAACAACTGCCTAAGCCTACTCTTGTTGCAATCAGTGAGTTTCAGAACGGAAAAATATACTCCCGGATTCCATAATAAGAATCTCAAGAGTTGGGACGGCAATTTCTGAAGGAATTCTTAATCGCTTACTCACACTCTATATTCGCAGTTGTTGACATTCACGGGAGTAACGTATCTCAACAACAACTTTTTCAGGATTCTGAGTTACGACGACTGTACATATTCTGCAACGGTTTTGAAAGCTAGAACCCTACTCCCATGAAAAAAATCACCATTATCCTGATTTTACTCACCCTGGGATGTTTTAACTTACCTGCCAGGGCTCAGGAACTCAACGCCATGGTGGTAATAAACTCCCCGGGCCTTCAGGAGGTCGATAGGAGGGTTTTGCAAACTTTGCAGACATCATTAACGGAGTTTATAAACCAACGCAGTTGGACTCCCTACAAGTTTATGCCTCAGGAACGGATCGAAGCTTCCATCACCTTAACCATCAATGAACGAAGCGGCGACTTGTTTAGGGGTACAATACAGATTCAATCCCGGCGACCTGTTTTTCAGACATCTTACAACACGCCGATGTTTAATCACCTCGACAGGGATGTTGAGTTTCATTATCAGGAGAACCAGCCACTCGATTTCGCTGATAATGTTTTTATTTCGAACCTTACATCTCTCATAGCATTTTATGTTTATGTGATTATTGGATTCGATTTCGATTCCTTTGCTTCCTTTGGGGGTAATCCGTTTTTTGAAAGGGCACAAAGTATTGTCAATCAGGCCCAGAACGCACCCGAAAGAGGCTGGAAATCGTTCGAAGGCCAGCGAAACAGATATTGGCTGGTCGAAAATCTGTTCAATCCCGCCTTTCGCCCAGTTCGTGAGGCCATGTTTAAATACCACAGGCTTGGGTTCGACCAAATGACCCAAAATATGGGGTTGGCTCGTCAACAAGTACTTGAAGCGCTTGAAATGTTGCAAGAAGCACATAGACAAAGGCCTGGAGGTTTTCTGAAGCAAATAATTCTAACCACTAAAAGCGACGAATTGGTAAATCTTTTCTCCCAGGCTCCGGCTGTCGAAAGAACCAGGGCCATTGCCATTCTGAGCGAGCTTGATCCGGCCAATAGTGCAAGGTACCAACGGATAAACACGGAAGGTGCCTCCGGTGCACGTTAAACGGTTGATTAAATTTTGCTTTGTCTTTGTACAAAGTTTTTTAACTTTGCGCCGTATATACTTCACGATATATGTTGAAACACCTGTTGGTAGAAAACTATGCCCTCATCGAAAAGCTCAACATTTCGTTTAATGAAGGCCTAACCGTAATAACAGGTGAAACAGGCGCCGGAAAATCCATCTTATTGGGAGCTTTGTCGCTTATTCTTGGTCAGCGTGCCGACACCCAAACACTACTCGACAAAGAACGCAAATGCATTGTAGAAGGCACCTTCTATCTGGGCAACATCCTAATCAAAGACCTTTTTGACCTTCATCAGCTCGATTACGATGAAACGAGCACCTTCAGAAGGGAAATTACTCCCCAGGGAAAATCACGGGCTTTCGTGAACGATACCCCGGTAAACCTGAATGTTTTGAAAGACCTCTCCGAAAGGCTCATCGACATTCACTCGCAGCATCAGAACCTTATCATCGGGGAATCCTCTTTTCAGTTCGATGTGGTTGACAGTTTTTCGTCCGGACTTCAGCAGGTTGCTGAATACAGGCCAATTTTTCGTCAATGGCAAAGGCTCTTGTCTGAGTTGGCCGAATTACAGGCTTCAGAAAAGCGTTCAAAGTCGGATTTCGATTACTTCAGTTTTCAGTTCGAAGAGTTGGATAAGGCCCGTCTCAATCCTCATGAATTCAGGCAAATTGAGGAAGAACTCGAAGTGTTGCTAAATGCCGAACTGATCAAAAATAATTTTCAAAAAGCATCTTTTTTGCTCACCGGTGCAGATGTCAATTCCATCGTTGTTTACGGGGAAATTATACAGTTGCTGAAACCGCTGGCACGATTCAACGAAAAGTATACTGAGTTGTTGAAAAGGGTCGAATCGCTGATAATAGAAACAAAAGACCTGAATGGCGAAATGGTGCGGGAGTCAGAGAATTTGGCTTTCGACCCCGAAAAGGCTTCCCTGCTGCAACAAAGGTTCGATTACCTGAACAGGCTTTTGCAAAAACACCATGCATCGGGCATTGAAGAACTCGAAAAAATTCGCGATGATTACCAGGAAAAACTAAGACAGGTCGAATCGCTTGAAGAAAAGATCATACAATGCCAGAATGAAATAAAATTGGTAGAAGGGCAATTAAAGGAAAAAGCTTCTGAAATTTCGAACCGGAGAAAAAAAGCCATTCCTTCCATCGAAAAGGAGGTTACGACTCTTTTGAAACAGCTCGGAATGCCAGGTGGTAGCTTTGTTATTTCATGCAACCATGTGTCCGATTTAACCATCAATGGCGCCGACCGGATTTCTTTTCTGTTTAACGCCAATTTGGGTGGCGAGCCCCGTGAAATTGCCAAAGTTGCCTCAGGTGGAGAACTATCGCGCCTGATGCTTACCATAAAATCCATGATTTCGCAAAGAACCCTGCTTCCAACCATTATTTTCGACGAAATCGATGCAGGAATCTCAGGCGAAACGGCCTCCCGGGTAGCCAATATCCTCAATACCATATCAAAAAATATGCAGGTTATTGCCATTACACACCTTCCTCAAATCGCCTCCCGCGGACGCGACCACCTGGTGGTACATAAGGTGGTTGAAAAGGGAAAGACCCGCACCGAAATAAAGAAAATTGAAAATCATGAACGCATTCTCGAGGTAGCCCAAATGCTCGGTGGCCTGAAACCCACTGAGGCTATGATGGCAACTGCCCGAGAACTAATTTCCAACACAGGTACTCATTAAATTGTATAAAAATGTCAATTCAATTGCTCAAAGGCAAGAAGGGAATCATTTTTGGCGCCCTTGACCATAACTCCATAGCTTGGAAAGTTGCAGAAAAAGCTCATGAACACGGTGCTAAAATCGTACTTACCAACGCTCCAATTGCCCTGCGTAAAGGCGATATTTTCGATTTAGGAAAGAAAATAAACGCAGAAGTGATTTCGGCCGATATTACTCAGGTTGACGAACTGGATCATCTGTTCCAGGAAAGCATGAACATTTTTGGCGGAAAGATAGATTTTGTGCTTCACTCCGTGGGTATGTCGCCCAATGTCAGAAAAGGGCTTTCATACACCGATCTTGATTACAACTATTTGAACAAAACCCTCGATGTTTCAGCGATCTCATTCCATAAGGTGCTTCAGGTGGCCTATAAACTTGATGCAATCAACGATTGGGGAAGCATTTTGGCCTTAAGCTATATTGCGGCCCAGCGTACCTACTCAACCTATAGCGATATGGCTCAGGCAAAAGCCATGCTCGAATCTATTGCCAGAAGCTTTGGTTATCATTACGGTGTTAAACGAAAAGTACGTATCAACACCATTTCGCAATCACCAACAATTACTACAGCCGGTACAGGGGTAGGGGGGTTCAAAAGTTTCTATGCTTACGCCCATTGCATGTCACCTTTAGGAAATGCCACTTCCGACGATTGTGCCGAATTTTGCATTGTCATGTTCTCTGACCTTACAAAAAAGGTTACCATGCAGAACATCTTCCACGATGGTGGGTATTCCACCATGGGGATCAGCGACAAACTGATTCAAAGCTGTTTTACCTGCCAGGGCGAATGTTTCGACGATATTGTTGAGAAGGAAAAGGTGATGAAGAAAAAACAAAATCCATCCTAACAAACTTTCACATCTTAATATCCTCAAAAAGCCTCGCTCAACGCAACAACCGGATTTAGGAAAGTTCAACATGTTTTTAATCTAAATAAGTCGATATGAATATTTTGGTTTGCATTAGCCATGTTCCTGACACGACCACTCGAATTAAATTTAATGATGACAACCAACGAATCGACACTACGGGGATTCAATGGATCATCAACCCTTGGGATGAGTTGGCGCTGACACGTGCGCTGGAATTGCGCGACATTGCCTCATCTGGTGTAAAGCAGGTTAGCGTTGCCCATGTAGGCCTGGTATCATCGGAACCTACAATTCGCAAAGCACTTGCCATTGGTGCTGATAATGCTTACAGGGTAAACATTGATCCAACCGATGCATTCCAGACGGCCAAAGCCCTGGCAGATGTGGTAAAAGCGGGTTCGTTCGATATTATCTTATGCGGAATCGAATCGAGCGACTATAATGGGTCCAACGTAGGCAGCATGCTTGCCGAGTTTCTCGATTTCCCCTCGGTCTCGGCTATTTCGGCATTGGTTGTAGATGCAGGTCAGGCAACCATTACCCGTGAGATTGATGGGGGCAAGGAGGTACTGACTATTCCAACTCCTTTTGTTGGAATCGTACAGAAAGGCATTGCCAAAGAGCCGCGGATCGCCGCAATGCGTGGCATCATGCAGGCGCGCACAAAGCCTATTACCCTTGTGGAGTCAGCAGCTACCGATCCCCTCATTACCATATCAGGGTACGAAACTCCAAAAGCCAGAACAGCATGCCGTTTTATTGACCCCGATAAACCTGAACTACTCATTGAATTGCTTCAGAATGAGGCCAAACTGATTTAATCTTGTCGAAAATTTAAATTTTAAATACATGTCAGTATTAATTTACGCAGAAAACTGGGATGGGAAATTCAAAAAATTGAGTTTCGAATTGGCATCATACGGTGGAAAACTGGCCGAAATGCTTCAAACCGATCTGGTGGCTGTTTCGATAGGATCCGTAGAAGAATCTGAACTGAAAAAGCTCGGTCAATATGGTGTTGGTAGGATTTATACGGTACATCACGATTCCCTGAAAGTATTCGACTCCCAAGCCTATGCAAGAGTAATCGCTCAGGTTGCTCAAAAGGCTGAGGCACAGGCAGTCGTTCTTGCCTTCAATAACTCAGGAAAAGCCTTGGCTCCGCGTTTGTCAGTAAGGTTAAATGCTGCACTTGCTTCGGGAGTAAGTCAACTACCGGTGAGCATTGATCCTTTCCTGGTTTCCAAAAAAGTATTTTCAGGAAGCGCCTCAGCAAAAATGGTGTTAAGCACCAAAGTAAAAATCCTCACGCTTTCGCAAAATTCTTTTGAATTAATTGTTAAAGCAGTGACCTGTAACATTGAGGAAATACCTGTAGCAATCGACTCAAATTCTGTTAAAACAGCAGTCAAAGAGACGCAAAAGCACGCTGGAAAGATTCTTTTGACTGATGCCGAAATTGTTGTTGCAGGTGGCCGTGGTATGAAATCCCCTGACAACTGGCAGCCTATTGTTGACCTGGCTGATTTGTTGAATGCTGCTACAGCTTGCTCAAGACCTGTTTCCGACGAAGGCTGGCGTCCGCATGATGAACATACCGGCCAAACCGGGAAAATTATTGCTCCAAACCTGTATATTGCCGTTGGTATTTCGGGGGCTACGCAGCATCTGGCTGGCGTAAGTTCATCAAAATGCATTGTAGCCATCAATTCAGACAAGTCAGCGCCCATTTTTGAGGCAGCTCAGTATGGAATTGTAGGCGATGCGTTCAAGGTGCTTCCAAAACTGGTTGAAGCAGTAAAAAAGTTGAAAAACAAGTAAAAATAGTCGAGCTTAACCAAAATATATCCGCTTATGGCAAGCCAGATCATTTTTGCATTAACGCTGCTGATAACCCTGGGAGTTTTCGGTTACACAGTATTTAGATACGCAAAACTTTTCGCAATCACCAAAGCTGCCTTTCCTGTCAAAGACCTCGAAGGCAGAATCTCGTTAACACTCAGGGTTGCAATAGGTCAATCCAAGATGTTCCGCAAACCATTCTCAGGCATCCTGCATGCACTGGTTTTCTGGGGCTTTTTAGTAATCCTCCTCGGAAGTATCGAAATGGTAATCGATGGCCTTTGGGGTGTAGAACGTTCCCTAAGGTTTCTTGGGTGGTTTTATGATCTTATCATGGCTTCGGGCGATGTTTTTGCCCTGATTATAGTTTTAGCCATACTGATTTTTTTAGGGAGGAGGCTGTTTATTAATGTTAAGCGGTTCGAAGGCCCGGAGATGAAAATGGTTTCGCATGCCGATGCCAAAATTGCACTCGGCATCATATTGGTGCTCATGGTTACGCTTCTGGGGTTGAACACGAGTTATGTTGCCTATCAGGAGGCCACAGGGAGTGCAATTTTCGGGGTTTATCCGGTTAGCGAGCTGCTGGCAGAACTGATGGTGGGATTAAGTCCTGAGGTCATTTATGTGCACCATGAGGTACACTGGTGGTTGCATATTTTGTTGATCTTTTTGTTTGCCAATCTGTTGCCATACAGCAAGCATTTTCACGTATTTATGTCGGTGCCCAACGTGTTTCTGTCGCGACTCGAGCCTCTGGGTAAGTTGACCAATATGGATACGGTTACCCGTGAAGTAAAGATGATGCTCAATCCCGAAGCTTTTTCAAGTGGGCAGGAGCATCAATCCGAGTCTGAGCGCTTTGGGATTAAAGACGTGGAGGATGTTACGTGGAAAAATTACCTTGATGCGCTTGCTTGTACCGAATGTGGCAGGTGCACTTCGGTTTGCCCTGCATCCATTACCGGAAAGAAACTGTCGCCCCGAAAAATAGTGATGGATCTTCGGGCCCGTATGCGCGAAAAAAGCAATGGCTTGATCAGGATAGGAAAAAGTTATACAGACCAAAAAGCCCTTGTGCGCAATTACATCAGCGAAGAGGAGCTTTGGGCTTGTACCACCTGCAACGCATGCTCCAAAGAATGCCCCATAAACATCAATCAGCCGTCAATTATAGTAGATATGCGCAGGTACCTGGTCATGGAGGAAGGATCAGCCCCGGGCGAATTGAAAGCTGTTTTTAGCAATATCGAAAACAATGGCGCACCCTGGCAATATCCTCCCGAAGATCGCCTTTTGTGGGCAAAAGACCTGGAATTAAAAGCCCGCTAAGAAAAAAAGAATCAAATCATGAACAACACAAAACTGGAAGTTCCCGTAATGGCCGACCTTTTTGCCAAAGGCGAAAAGCCCGAATATCTTTTTTGGGTAGGATGCGCGGGGGCTTATGACGACCGCTACAAAAAGGTTGCGGCGGCCTTTGCAAAAATTCTTTCGTTCGCCAGGGTAAATTATGCAGTTCTGGGAAAAGAAGAATCCTGTACAGGCGATCCTGCCCGGCGTGCAGGCAACGAGATGCTCTACCAGATGCAGGCGCTTAGCAATATCGAAATCCTGTCGTCGTACGACGTGCAAAAGATCTTAACCATCTGTCCGCACTGCTACAATATTTTCAAAAATGAATACCCTGACCTGGGAGGTCATTACCAGGTAATCAGTTACGTAGATTTTTTGGATGAAATGATATCTTCAGGTGCCCTAAAACCCGACACAGATAAATTTGCAGGTACCAGGGTTACATTTCATGATCCGTGCTACCTGGGCCGTGCCAACAACATCTATGAGTCGCCCCGAAGGATTTTGAAAACCCTCACCGGTACTATAGTTGAAATGGAGCGCAGCCGCAGCTCTGCACTTTGCTGTGGAGCAGGAGGCGGTCAAATGTTCAAAGAGGCCGAGAAAGGGGAGAAGGAAGTATTTATTGAGCGGATTGAGGATGTTCTGAAATGCAAAGCCGGGATTGTAGCCACTTCATGCCCGTTTTGCATGACCATGATGACCGATGGCCTGAAATACAAGAATTGCGAAGATGCCATTAAAAATCTCGACATAGCCGAGTTGTTAGCACAGGCCCTTGATATTTAAAAAAAGACAAACAATAAGCCTAATTTACAAGATGGAAAAGCAACCTAACCTTAAAAGTGGAGAATTTTTAGTAAGGGACGTATGTGCCAGCGATGTTTTTATTCCGGAGGAGTATAACGAGGAACAGAAAATGATTGCGCAGTCGTGCAAGGATTTTATTGAAGCTGAGGTTTTTCCTCATCTCGACCAACTCGACAAGGGAGATCGGGAGCTCATGAAGGAACTGTTAAAAAAATCGGGTGAGCTCGGACTGATGGGTATTTCCATCCCTGAAGAATACAATGGGTTTGGGCAATCATTTGTAACTCAGATGTTGGCAGCCGAGACCATGGGGGCTGCTTATTCCTTTTCTGTGGCCTTTATGGCGCATTGTGGTATTGGCACTTTGCCCATCATGTATTACGGCAATGCAGACCAGCGCCAGCGATACATCCCCAAACTGGCCTCGGGCGAATTGCTTGGAGCTTATTGCCTTACCGAGCCCGGAGCGGGAAGCGATGCCAATTCAGGAAAATCCTCAGCCATCCCAACACCTGATGGAAAATATTACGTGTTGAATGGGCAGAAAATGTGGATAACCAATGCTGGTTTCTGCGATACACAGGTGGTATTTGCGAAGGTTGAAAACGACCGTATCCTGAGTGCTTTTATTGTTGACAGCAACTTGCCGGGTGTGGTTATCGGCCCCGATGAGCACAAAATGGGCATCAAAGGATCTTCAACCGCACAGATTTATTACACCGATGTGAAGGTTCCGGCTGAAAACATGCTTGGATCCCGTGGCGAGGGTTTTCGCATTGCACTTAATATCCTGCACATGGGCCGCATGAAACTTGGTGCCAATGTGATCGGCGCTGCAAAAAAAGCCATCACCGACAGTGTAAAATATGCCAATGAGCGCAAGCAATTTTGTTTACTCATTTCCACTTTTGGTGCCATCCAGCACAAACTTGCCGAGATGGTTATCCGCACCTTTGCCCACGAGGCAGCAATTTACAGGGTAAGCAAGGATATCGACGATCTGATGGAGGTTCTAAAACAAACAGAGCCTGATTATGGGCGTGCTGCCATTGAGGCCATCAGTCATTATGCAGTTGAGGATGCCATTCTGAAGGTTTACGGTTCGGAGATGCTCGATTATGTAGTCGATGAGGCCGTGCAGATTCACGGTGGCATGGGTTATTCATCCGAGATGAACGTCGAAAGGGGGTACCGCGACTCTCGGATCAACCGGATTTTCGAAGGAACCAACGAAATCAACCGGTTGCTGGTTACCGACACGGCCATGAAAAGGGCTTTGAAAGGGGATTTCGACCTGTTTGGCAAGGCAGAAGAACTGTATAAGAACCTTTCCCAAATCGGGTGCAAACACACCCATGCAACAGACTACCATAAGTCTGTGTCATGCACATTATCCCAAATGAAAAAGGTGGCCCTGCTGACACTTTATGCTACATCCACCCAGTTTGCAAGGAAGTTGGCCAAAGAGCAGGAAATCACCATGAATATTGCCGATATTATTTCCGAGGTATATGTGGCTGAGTCGCTTGCTCTACGAGTTCAAAAGATGGAAGCGCTCAAACTCGATGTTGTCGTTTACCGCGATATTCTTGACGTTTTTCTCTATGATTCGTCACAAAAGGTACGCAAGTTTGCACTGGACTGCGTTTATTCACTTCCCGAAAAAGGGGAGGCTGAAGCCCTTGTAAGTGCCATTGAAATATTGACAAAAGTACCAGGGGTCAATGTAAAAGAAGCCAGAAGGAGGATCGCCGAAAAATTGATAGTTGATAATGAGTACCGGTTTTAGGCTGGGTGATTTTAAGAACATTTTCGTGCAAATTCCTTAAAAAGCAATTCTTTAAGTGTTGCTTGGGTGAAGCTCAAAATAAAAACCGTCGGACTGTAACTGCCGACGGTTTTTTTATGTTGTATTTAAAAAGAACTGTTTAAGGAAATCCAATAATTTTTACTTGTCAGGTTGGTTTTCCAACTTTCTAGGAGCAATCTGAATTTCCTGACTTTCGGTATCAAAATCGACATAAATAACTTCGCCTTCTTTTACCCTGGCTTTTATGATTTCTTCGGCGAGTGGGTCTTCAAGGTATTTTTGAATTGCCCGCTTCAAAGGCCGGGCGCCGAATGCAGGATCCCAACCCTTTTCAGCAATGAAGTCTTTGGCTTTGTCTGACAATTCAATGGTGTAACCAAGATCTTTGGTTCGCTTGAAAAGTCCGGCCAGTTCAATGTCGATAATTTTAAAGATGTCTTCTTTTTTAAGCGACTCGAAGATCACCACGTCATCAACACGGTTTAAGAACTCGGGGGCAAAGGCTTTCTTCAGCGCATTTTCAATAACACTCTGGGCATACTCGCTCGAGATGGCCTGTTTTGCAGCCGTGCTGAATCCAACTCCCATCCCAAAATCTTTAAGCTGCCTTGAGCCAATATTGGAGGTCATAATCACAATGGTGTTTTTGAAATCAACCCTGCGTCCCAGGCTATCAGTAAGTTGTCCGTCATCAAGCACCTGAAGCAACAAATGAAACACATCGGGGTGGGCTTTCTCAATCTCATCCAATAACACCACGGAATAGGGCTTCCGGCGGATTTTTTCGGTAAGTTGTCCGCCCTCTTCATACCCGACATATCCCGGAGGTGCACCAATTAGGCGGCTTACTGCAAATTTTTCCATATACTCGCTCATGTCAATCCTCACGAGGGCATCCTGCGAGTCGAACAAGTGTTTTGAAAGCACCTTGGCCAAATGGGTTTTTCCGACGCCTGTAGGCCCCAGAAAAATAAAGGAACCGATGGGTTTGTTGGGGTCCTTTAAGCCGGCCCTGTTGCGCCTGATGCTTCTCACAACCTTCACAATAGCCTCAAATTGACCTATTACGCTTTTTTCAAGGTCTTTTTCCATATTTATCAGCCGCTCACTTTCATTCAGAGCGATCCTATGTACAGGAACTCCTGTGATCATGGATACTACCTCGGATACGTTTTGTTCAGTGACCATGTCGCGATGCAGCTTCGATTCCTCTTCCCAACGCCGCTTTTCCCGATCGAGTTTTTCGGTTAGTTCTCGTTCCTGGTCGCGCAGCTTGGCTGCCTGCTCATATTTCTGGCTTCGAATGGCTTTTGTTTTCTCCTCCCGAACCGTGTCTATCTGTCCTTCTATCTCAATGATATTTTCGGGAACCCTGATATTGCTAATATGCACACGCGAACCGGCCTCATCCAGCGCATCAATGGCTTTATCGGGCAGGCAACGGTCGCTCACATAACGGCTGGTAAGGTTTACACAAGCTTTTATTGCTTCATCAGAGTATGAAACCAGGTGGTGGTCTTCGTATTTCTGCTTAATGTTATGTAAAATTTCAATGGTCTCTTCGGGAGTTGTAGGATCTACCAGAATCTTCTGAAAACGACGTTCTAAAGCACCATCTTTTTCAATATGTTGACGGTATTCGTCGAGTGTTGTGGCTCCGATACATTGCAGATCGCCCCTGGCAAGCGCCGGTTTGAACATATTGCTGGCATCGAGCGAACCCGAAGCCCCTCCAGCTCCAACTATGGTGTGCAATTCGTCAATAAATAGAATTACATCAGGATTTTTTTCCAATTCATTGAGCAGGGCTTTCATGCGTTCCTCAAATTGCCCGCGATACTTGGTACCTGCAACCAGCGATGCAATGTCGAGGGTAACCAGTCGCTTGTTGAACAGAGCCCGAGATACCTTTCTTTGTACTATGCGCAATGCCAGCCCCTCGGCGATTGCAGATTTGCCAACACCGGGTTCGCCAATGAGAATAGGATTGTTTTTCTTGCGGCGTGAAAGTATCTGGGCAATCCGCTCAAGTTCCTTTTCCCGTCCTACGACAGGGTCGAGCCTGTTTTCTTCTGCAGCTTTTGTGAGATCGCGACCAAAGTTATCTAGTACCGGAGTCCGGGATTTATCCGTTGTTTTTTTTAACGAACTTCCGAACGAGCCTTCACTTGCTTCTTCTTCCTCACTTCCTTGCGACAAATCCGACTTAATACCCGGAGGTCTTTCTCCTTCCGGATAGCTTCCTGTCCAGTTCTGAACTTCGTCTTTAAACAACTCATAATCAACACCTTGTTGGCTTAGGGTTTTGGTTGCCAGATTGTCGGAGTCTTTCAAGATACTCAACAGTAGATGCTCAGTTCCAATTAGTTCGCTATTAAACAGTTTTGCCTCGAGGTAGGTAATTTTAAGCACCCGTTCAGCTTGTTTAACAAGTGGTATATTATCTACATTCCGGTTTCCACGTGCTGAGGGGCCTTTTAAAGTATTCTCAATGATGGTTTTAATTTTCATCAAGTCCACACCCAGGTGGTTGAGCACTTTTACAGCAAGTCCTTCTCCCTCGCGAATAATGCCAAGAAACAAATGCTCAATACCAATATAATCGTTTCCGTTTCGAAGAGCTTCTTCACGGCTGTATGAAATCACGTCGCGTACCCTTTGCGAAAATTTTGCTTCCATGAATAATGGTTCAATTTAACCTACCAAAATTAGTTGAAAATTATTTACTCCTTTAAAATTCGATATTTGGTTAACAATTATTAACTGGAATTTGTTGAATAATTAAGATTTTAGAGCATTTTAAAAGAAAACATTGAGCATAAAACAGTACCTTTGGGGTTTCGGTTCAACCCAAAAATTTTTTTTGTAAAACATTAATAATCAATATGTCCGTCGAAAGAATTATAAAAGTAGATATTGAAGATCAGATGAAAACGGCATACATCGATTATGCGATGTCTGTCATTGTTTCGAGAGCATTGCCCGATGTGCGCGATGGACTGAAACCGGTTCACAGAAGAGTTCTTTTTGGGATGCATGAGTTGGGGATGCTTAGCAATCGTCCTTATAAAAAGTCGGCTCGTATAGTAGGTGAGGTTCTGGGTAAATATCATCCACATGGCGACACCTCGGTGTACGATGCAATGGTTCGGATGGCCCAGGAGTGGTCCCTGAGGTACCCACTTGTAGATGGGCAAGGTAACTTTGGCAGTATTGATGGAGACAGTCCTGCGGCTATGCGATATACCGAAGCCAGGCTTCGAAAAATTGCCGAAGAGTTGTTGGTTGATCTCGAGAAAGATACTGTTGAATTTCAAAACAATTTTGATGACACCCTTCAGGAACCTACTGTACTTCCTGCCCGAATTCCCAACTTGTTAGTAAACGGAACTTCTGGTATTGCAGTAGGTATGGCAACCAACATGCCCCCACATAATATATCGGAGGTGGTTGATGGAATCGTGGCTTATATTGATGAGCCTGAAATTACCATTGAAGGTTTAATGAAGTATATCAAAGGTCCCGACTTTCCTACCGGAGGCCTTATTTATGGACACGACGGAGTAAAAGAAGCCTACCATACCGGTAAAGGACGAATTGTTGTCAGGGGAGAAGCAACCTTTGAATCGGGCGATAGTGGGAAAGATGTTATTCTTGTTACATCTATACCTTATCAGGTAAACAAGGCCGAAATGATCAAAAAAACAGCCGACCTTGTAAACGACAAGAAAATAGATGGTATCACGGATATTCGCGATGAATCCGACCGGCAGGGAATGCGGATTGTTTATGAGCTGAGAAAAGATGCCATACCCAATGTGGTTTTAAACCAATTGTATCAGCACACAGCGCTTCAGACTGCTTTCAACGTCAACAATATTGCCCTGGTCAATGGTCGTCCATTGGTCTTGAATTTAAAAGATCTGATTGTTTATTATGTTGAACACCGCCACGAAGTAGTTACCAGGCGTACGGCTTTCGAGCTGCGTGAGGCAGAAAAGAGAGCGCATATTCTTGAAGGCCTTTTAATAGCCCTCGACCACCTCGATGAGGTTATAGCGCTTATCAGGGCTTCACAAACCCCAGATGAAGCCAGAACCGGCCTGATGGAAAAATTTGGATTGAGCGACTTGCAGGCCAGAGCCATTCTCGACATGCGTCTTCAACGCCTTACAGGCCTTGAAAGGTCAAAAATTAAAGAAGAATATCAAGAACTACTCAAAAAAATTGACCAACTGAAATCCATTCTGGCCGACAAGCAGCTGCGTATGGCCATTATAAAGGAAGAATTGCAAGTAATAAAAGAAAAGTACGGCGATAAGCCCAGAACTGAGATTGAATACACTGCCAACGGTTTTCGGATCGAAGATACCATAGCCGACGAAGATGTAGTAATTACCATTTCTCATCTGGGATACATAAAACGTACCCCACTCAGCGAATTCAAAACCCAGAGCAGGGGAGGGCGCGGTAGCAGAGGTTCTACAACTCGCGACGAAGATTTCGTGGTGCATCTCTTTGTGGCCACAAATCACAACTACCTCCTGTTCTTTACCGAAAATGGGAAATGTTTCTGGATGAGGGTGTTCGAAATTCCAGAAGGCGCCAAGGCTTCGAAAGGAAGGGCCATTCAGAACCTAATCAATTTGCCTTCCGACGATAAGATCAAAGCCATTGTAAACCTGAAGGACCTCACCGACAAAACGTACATTGAGAATAATTACATTATTTTATGTACCAAAAAAGGAGTCATTAAGAAAACCAGCCTTGAGGCATACAGCCGTCCGCGAGCCAATGGAATTAACGCCATCAATATAAGGGAAGGCGATGAACTAATCGAAGCCAATCTTACAAGCGGCAAAAGTGAAGTTCTTATTGGTTTGAAAAGCGGAAAAGCGATCCGTTTCAATGAAGCCAAAGTAAGGCCTATGGGTCGGAATGCCGCTGGAGTAAAGGGTGTTACCTTATCGGGCGAAGCCGATTCTGTTGTTGGCATGGTTTGTGTGGAGGATGAAAAAAGCAGCATTCTCGTGGTATCAGAAAAGGGATACGGAAAGCGTTCACCGGTCGAGGAATACCGGGTAACCAACAGGGGAGGTAAGGGCGTGAAAACACTCAATGTAACTGATAAAACCGGCTCAATGATTTCCATGGTCAATGTGGTTGATACCGACGATCTGATGATCATCAATAAATCGGGGCTTACCCTGAGACTTTCGGTAGGTTCTTTGCGGGATATGGGCCGGGCTACACAAGGTGTAAGGTTAATCACCTTAAAGAATGAGGACGAAATTGCTGCAGTAACCAAAGTTCAGGAAACTGCTTTAAATGGAAATGGTCATGAAAAGAATGAAGAAAGCCTCAATTCTGAATTAAACGAAGAAACCTCCGGTGATAATCAGCCGTAGAAGGGCATTCGGTTTCGCTCTCAAATCAAGTAGCGTTCAATTTGATTTAAATATTCGAACAAACAATTTTAATTACTTTTGTTAAACAAATTTTTCATCCAAACAAAACAACCCTACAATGAAACGTACAATTTTTGCTTTAATAATTTGTTTAGCTGCAGTAACTGTAGCTTACGGGCAGGCAAGAGATGTGAGGAGGGCTTCTACCCAGCTTAACCGGGGTAATTATCCCGCTGCTAAACAATTTATAGATGCAGCCCTGAATGATGAAGCAGCCCTGCAAGACCCTACAACCTTCCTTGTGAGGTCGCGAATTTATATGGATATTTTCAATAGCCAGGATCCTGCGGTTAGGGCATTACATCCAAATCCACTCCAGGTTGCTGATGAAGCCTTGCAAAGAGCCAGGGAACTCGACCAGATTGGCCTTCGGATTCTCGAAATAGAGCAGCATGCCATGTTTTTATCAGAACTGTTGTACAATAAGGGTGTTGGCCTGTATAACGAGGAAGATTACCTAAATGCGAGCCGTACCTTCTTGAGATCGTTTCAAATAGCCGAATCCTTTAATGCCATTGATACCACAACGCTCTACAATGCCGGTCTTGCAGCAGAGTTAGGTGGTGATTTAAATGCAGCTAAAACGCATTACACAAGGCTTGTTGAATTGAATTATCCGCAGCCGTTCTTGTTTTCTTCAATGGGAAATATTCATATGGCAATGGGCGATACAGCAAAAGCTTTGGAGGTTATATCATTGGGCCGCACCAGGTTTCCGGATGATCTGAACCTGTTGTTCTCGGAGGCTAATGTATTTATCTTCACCAGACAAACTGAGAAAGCCCGCCAAGCCCTATATACCGCTATTGAACGCGATCCAAATAATCCCAATCTTCATTTTGCCCTTGGTGCAAATTTCGACAATGTTGCTCAGGATACCATGCGTAACCTTGAGGATAGACAATTTGCTTACAATGAAGCTATTAAGGCTTATGCAAGGGCAATAGAAATCGACCCCAATTATTTCGATGCCATTTATAACCTTGGTGTTATCCACTTTAATGAGGGAATCCGGATTTTCGAAGCGGCAGATGCCCGACTACGCAAAAATCCCACTACGGCCGGTTTCCGCGAATACGAAAGGGAGGAGAAACGTTTTCAGGAACAGTGGCTAAGGGCTCAGCCTTATCTTGAGAGAGCAAAAGAAATGATAGATTCCAAAGACCCCAATTTTGAAGTGGTTGTGGTTTCATTAATTCAACTGTATGCCAGGACAAACCAAGCTGAGAAACTGCAGCAAATGCAAGAAGTTTACAACAGATTAACCGGCAATCCTCAATAATAATCAGTTGACGAAAAGATTCAAAATGAACTGCTCCAGAATCTGGGGCAGTTTTTTTTTGCAGCATTTTTTTGATTAACTGTAGAGACAAGATTTGTTGGGAGAATATTTGTAGAAAGAATAGCGGATGGGTTGCAGAATTTTTAAGTTTTGGGGAGTGGAGTTTTGTTATAGAAAGGTAGGAGGTATTGCTTTAGTTATAATTGACATTTAACATAATATTAATTATAAGACAAAACATATAGTTAATAAAGCTGATATTTTTAGAAAATGTACAGATTTTGGATCAATTGGCTAATGGAATCAGCAATATATTAAGGATGTGCAACAAAATAATATTCTTGTTCACTATTGTAAATTTTAATAAAACTGTTTCTTTCCAGGGGTCGTTTCTTTCCAATGAAGTCCTTAAGCAACGAAAGTTTGAGATTGACTTGGTTTGTTAGAAAATCAAAAATCTCTTCAGGCTTGGTATTGTAATATTTTGAAGCGCTGATGCCACTTTCGAAAACAACAACAGGCCTGTTCCGCTTGAGGACATTTTGGGCGCCTTTAAACACCTGATACTCTCCCCCTTCCACATCTATCTTAATAAAATGTATTGGAATTGTTTCGGGAATCAGTGTATCAAGTGCCCTGGTCTCAACCCTAATCGTCACTATATCAGGTTTTTTGATATTATAATCTCTGATTTTAAGCCCACTGTAAGCAGGAGCGTTTTTCACGTATTTAAATTCTGATATTCCCTGACTTTCAGAAAGCGCGTAAGGAAAAATAGTGGCCTTTCCGCTAAATCTGCCAATTAATTGCTCAAATTAATCTTGCAAGGGTTCGAACGCAAAGTGGCGGCCATCTGGAGCCAACTTGATCATTTCTGCGAGGATTTCGCCCTTAAAACATCCAATATCAATACAATTTGAACCCGGCTTTAGTACATGCTTCATGATTTGCATGGTATAGCGATCGTATTGCATATTCTTGGTAACATCTAAATGCAAATGAATTAGGGCCTTCTTCAATAGATCTTTGAAATTCATGAATCAGGAGATTTAAAATTGAAAGCATGTAAAATCCTATGCTTACGCTGAGAAATTATACAGGTTCCAATTCCTATTGGATTTGGGAAAAGAACTGAGAATTCGAATATCAGGGATTTTTGTAAACGATAGCGTTCACGTTCATGCCTGCACCTACGGAAGCAAACACGATATAGTCGCCAGGATGAATACTGTGATTTTCCATTTTGTTTTTCCTGACATAATCAAGCAAAACTGGGACTGTTGCTACAGAATTATTGCCCAATCTCGAGATAATCATCGGCATGATATGCTCCGGGGTATAATTTAAACCGAATAATCTGAGGGTTTTTTGCAGAATTACACTATCCATTTTTCCGTTGGCCTGGTGGATCAGTACCTTTTTTATATCCCTGATATCAACCTTGGCCTTTTCGATACACTCTTTCACCAACTTGGGTACAATGGTAATGGCATACTCATACACCTTGTGCCCCAGCATTTTTAGAAACAGTTCATCGGATCCATACTCGGGATTGTTGGATTTGTCCATCCACAACAATTTACAATGGTCAACGGTATCGCTTCTGGTTTTATGCGCAATGATTCCAACCGGATTGGAGCTTTCCTGTGCCTGCAGGATGGTTGCTCCGGCTCCATCGGAATAAATCATGCTGTCGATATCGTGTGGGTCTGATACCCGCGAGAGGGTTTCTGCACCTATTATCAAAGCAAGATTGGCATCGCCCGATTTAATAAAATAATCGGCATGAATCATTGCCTGCACCCAGCCCGGGCAGCCAAATGGAAGGTCGTAGGCCACAGTGTAAGGGTTTTTTATTCCAAGTCGATGTTTGATTCGTGCGGCAAGGGTAGGAAGCATATCCACTGCGGGACTGCCATAATAAACATCGCCAAAATTGTGGGCAACAATAATATAATCGAGGTCTTCGGGATCTATTCCGGCATCCTCTATTGCTTCGAGGGCCGAAAAATAGCCCAGATCGGAGGTGTTGTGGTGGTTTTCGGCGTACCTTCTTTCTTCTATCTCGGTTATTTCTTTAAATTTTTCTACGATTTCGTCATTGGATTTAGACAAAGGTTTTCCGTCTTTTCCATAGAACTTATGATCAATAAAAAAATCGTTTTTCACAATGACCTCGGGAATATATGTGCCTGTACCTTTTATAACCGAAAAGCGATTTGAACCAATCATGATTGTAGGTTTTTTAGAAGCAGTAAAAGTACATAAAAAGGCCTTATCAGCTAAAAGTTAAATAATTGTTTAAAAACATGCAGGAATTAAAGGTATTTAACACATTATTCCATATTGTGATTAAACCTTTAAGGTTTCACCTTCTGATTTGGCAATGACTACAGCTCCGCAGGTATCGCTCCATACATTGATCGTAGTACGTAATGGGTCGAGAATTCTATCCACTGCCAGCAGCAGCCCCACTCCTTCAAGGGGCAATCCTACAGCCGAAAGGATGAGGGTAATAATTACCAGGCCGGCCATGGGAATCCCTGCCGCCCCAATGGATGCTAACAAGGCTGTAACTACAATCATAAACTGCTGAACCATAGTAAGTTCAATGCCATAAGCCTGAGCGATAAAAAGGGCCGAAACGCAATGATACAAAGCCGTGCCGTCCATATTAACGGTTGCACCCAAGGGCAATACAAAACTGGAAGTTGACTTGCTTACGCCACTATTATTTTCTACAGCCTGCATAGTCAGGGGAAGGGTGGCGCTGCTGCTCGCCGTTGAAAAAGCCGTGAGTAGGGGAATCGACATGCCTTTGGCGTGTTTCATAGGGTTGCTTCGGCCTATAAATTTAATAATCAGTGGTAGGGTAATCAAGCCGTGGAAGGCAAGCCCAAGAAAGACAGTAAGCATATATACACCCAAACTTCCCAACACCCCTGCTAAATTTTCAGCCTGATCGGCAACCAGTCCTGCCACGATTCCAAACACCCCCAAAGGGGTAAACTTGATAACAAAAAGGGTAATTTTCATCATAACCTCGAAAACAGCGGAGGAAATGTTTACTACGGTATCTTTCTGGTTTGGAGAAACTTGGGTAGCAAAAAATCCGAAAACAATGGCAAAGAAGATGATACCGAGAAAATCGCCCCTGGCCAGACTATCTATTATATTGACAGGGATGATATTAAGTAGCGTTTGGCCAAAGGTTTGATTGACTACGGGGAGGCCTTCGATCGTTTCCATAAGGCCTAAATCAGCCCCTATTCCCGGTTTTATAATGCTTACCAGGGTTAATCCTGTAAAAATTGCAAACAAACTGGTAAATAGGTAATATGAAATGGTCTTCAGCCCCAATCGGCCAAGGTTCTTTCCTGACCCGATACCTGCCACACCCAGAACTATTGATGAGAAAATCAAGGGTACTATAATCATGCGTAAAGCCCGCAGAAACAAGGTTCCCATCCATTCTACATGCCTTGTAAAGTCAGGTAAATAAAAACCAAAAATAAACCCCAATACGAGCGCAATAAGTATTTGCCAATGGAGGTGAAATTTTTTCATAATTGTTGCCTAATAAGAGTAAGGATCCGGCATTCATTTCTGTATCCAAAATTAAACTTCTCTTTGGATATTTCTTTATTTAAGAGTTTGGCCAAACTGAAAAGTTACAAAGAAGGTTAAAGTTCCTCTTAATTCAGCCTGCTTTAGGGCAAAGCAACAAAGGAATCGTTATTTTTGCAAGAAAAAGTTGAACACTCCCCTATTCCTCGCCCGTAAAATAGGCCCTTCAAAACAAGGGAAGACCTTCACCGGACTTATCCGAAAAATTTCCGTTCTGAGTATTGCTTTGGGCCTTGCAGTTATGATTCTTGCAGTAGCTGTTGTAACAGGGTTTCAGGAGGCCATCCGCGACAAGGTTATTGGGTTCGGTGCCCATATTCAGGTTACAAACTTTCATCAAAGCGCAACCCATGAATTCTCCCCCATACAAAGGGATGAGAACTTGGTTGATTCCATTAAGAGACTTCCAGGAATAAGGCATGTTCAAGAGTTTGCCTCAAAAACCGGAATAATAAAGACCGAGGAAGACATTCACGGTGTTGTAATGAAGGGAATAGGCCCTGATTTCGATTGGTCGTTCTTTAAGCTTAGGATGACTGAAGGAGAAAGCATAAACTTTTCAGATTCAGCCGCATCCAACCAGGTAATTATTTCTCGATATATTTCCGATCGCCTCTCGCTCGAAGTTGGCGAAAATTTTATCTTGTACTTTATACAAGAGCCGCCGGCTTTGAGACGATTGCAGGTAGCAGGTATTTACGAAACAGGTCTTGAGGAGCTTGACAAGGTTTTTATTTTGGGCGATATCAAACATATCCAACGATTAAACCGATGGGAACCTGATCAGATAGGAGGATATGAAATCTTGGTTAATGATTTTGATCAACTCGACAAGGTAGCTAGCAAAGTGTTCAGCACCGTGCCTTATTACCTCAATGCCCGGAGTATTCGTGAGATTTACCCTCAAATTTTTGATTGGCTTGCGCTGCTTGATATGAACGTTTATGTAATTCTTTTTTTGATGGTGCTGGTGGCTGGAATCAACATGATTACCACCTTGCTCGTGGCCATTTTAGAGAAAACCAACATGGTAGGAATATTAAAGGCGGTCGGGGCTTCCAACCGCCTTGTAAAAAGGGTCTTTTTGTATAATGCAGCCTTTGTAATTCTAAAAGGCCTTTTCTGGGGCAATGTTCTGGGTTTGACAGTTAGCCTTGTTCAACACCATCTGGGAATTATGACTCTACCACAGGACTCCTACTACGTTTCTGTTGTACCAATAAATCTGGAACTGATTCATATATTGGGTATCAATGCAGGAACCTTTGCCATTTGCATCATCATGCTGATAGGGCCTTCGATGATAGTAACACGGGTTTCGCCTGTAAAAGCCATAGTATTCAGATAGCCTTAGAACAACAACCCAAGACTCAGGATAAACTGTCGCGGGCGGTTATCGAATTCGATAGTTTGACCCCCAACAGTAACACCTGTACCCAAATTGTTGAAGCTCCCTTCGTAACGCAAATCAACAATCAATTTCCCCAGTTTTAATCCTGCACCCAACTGGTAACCCAAAGTGAGTCTGTTCATTGCCTGATCAAAGGACATGTCATCCAGGTCGTTCCATTGATTGAGGAGGAACGAAAATACCGGCCCACCTCCCAATTTAATGGGTCCCAGGTTCATCCCAACATGAATCGGCATGGCCAGGTGGCTGTAATTCTGTGTAAAATGGTTTGGTTGG
>DATIKH010000008.1:0-42693 GCA_035477775.1 Bacteroidales bacterium
TGTGGCGTATAATTTCCGTTCCGCCAGTTGTTTTGAAAAGGAATATAGAATTCCGTGCCAAGGGCATTGCGCCCTTTGAGTGAGAAAATGTCGGTGTTATTTGGGGTGCCTACTTCAAAATAGGCAGTAATCGGTGTGGTCGAAGTAATATGAAACCCCCTGCCTTGTATATCGTCTGGCATAGAATGCCAGATTGAAGTAATGAGTGGTGTAACCGTATGCGTATGAGCAGCATTGGCCGCCATATTGATAACCACGGGGGTAAAAGTAGGATTCGCTGGCATGGTAATGGTAACCGTTGCTGGCAGTTCATTTGAAGCGAAACGGAAAAAAAACCTTCTGTTAGCCCAATCATGACCTTCAGTTACACGCGGAGCAACAAACCAAAATTCGGTATCGGTCTGCCCCCAGGCACCGCCCGAGAGCAACAACAGAAACATAATAAAAAGAAACGGCCTTCTTATCGAATTGCGAGGTTTCATTGTTTTTTTGCTACAAAAATTACCCCAACTGATTGGTCAATATATTCTTTACTGGACCGAATATTTTCAACTACCAAAAATATTGTTGCATTCGCCTTCAAAAAAGCGTATAAACACTGCATTTGTAAAGGCCTGCCTGATGAAAACCACCAAGGGTTTTACACGGGTTAAATAGCTGATTTTTTAGTCTTACTTTTTTGATGTTTGCAAATTGATTATTAATGTTTTATCCAAAATTAACCTTTTTCAGAAACCCATGGTTAAAAATGCGCTATCCTACCTATCAAAATTTCAAATTAGCATCACATTTAAAAGACTTGAAAAGGTCTTCTGCATTATTTTGTATATCAGACACGCAACAAAATAACTTCAAGGGTGTTAATTCACTTAAACACTCCAGGAGTTTTGTGCAAATTTTGAAAATACGACCTTTTTGTCAAATAACGTACAAGCCGGGTAAGCTACCAAAAGAAAATAACTAAACTTGCAAGGGCTCTTAGACCTGCCAAGACAGCAGGCATCGGGATTTGACTCTTTTTGGTTTTTTATGATGAAAAAATTCTCCTATACAGGTAACGCCGATTTATCTTCAATCGAAGCTCTTTTTGAATTGTATTGTCGCAATCCTGAAGCGGTTGATGAATCGTGGAGGCTGTTTTTCGAAGGTATTGAATTTGCCCGAACCCAATTCCCCGAGATTGAGCAACCGGCTACCAAGAATTTTCCTGATATAAGGAATGAATTCAAGGTTATAGAATTAATCAACGGCTATCGCGAAAGGGGGCACCTATTCACCCTGACCAACCCCGTACGCACGCGCCGAAAGTACTCCCCTACTCTTGACCCGGAAAATTTCGATCTAACTGCTTCCAATTTGAATACGATCTTTCAGGCAGGCAACGAAATTGGAATTGGGCCGGCGCCCCTGACAAGCATCATTGAACATTTGAAAAAAACATATTGCCAGAGCATCGGTGTGGAATTCATGTACATCCGCTACCCCGATATCGTTGCCTGGTTAAAGGAGCGCATGGAGGCAAGCCGCAATACACCGCAATTCGACCCCGCTCAAAAAAAGCATATCTTAGAAAAACTGACCGCAGCAGTTGGATTCGAACAGTTTTTGCGAAAACGCTTCCCCGGCCAAAAAAGATTCTCGCTCGAAGGTTGCGAGGCCTTGGTTCCGGCTCTTGATTCATTGATAGAAAAGGGGGCCGTTTTGGGTGTTCAGGAAGTGGTAGTCGGAATGGCCCACCGCGGCAGGCTCAATGTGCTGGGGAACATCCTGAAAAAGCCTTTTCATAAAATTTTCAGTGAGTTCGATGGCAAGGAATACGATGACGAAACCCTGCTGGGCGATGTAAAATATCACATGGGTTGTTCCCTGGAATCACCAACCCGGTCAGGGCAAACTGTCGAAGTGAGCATCGTACCAAACCCCAGCCATTTGGAGGCAGTAAACCCTGTGGTGCAAGGTATTTCAAGAGCTAAAATTGATCAGAATTATGGTGGAAATAGTGAGCGTTTACTGCCTGTACTGATTCATGGCGATGCTGCAATTGCAGGCCAGGGCATTGTGTACGAAGTAATACAGATGTCGCAATTGCCTGCTTACAAAACAGGTGGTACCATACACCTGATTATAAACAACCAGCTAGGTTTTACGACAAATTATCTTGCTGCACGGTCAAGTATTTATTGTACCGATGTAGCAAAGACCATCCAGTCGCCCATTTTTCATGTGAACGGCGACGATGTGGAGGCCGTTGTATATACCATTGAAATGGCTTTGGAATTCAGGCAACGTTTTGGGCGCGACGTGTTCATCGACCTATTGTGTTACCGTAAGCACGGGCACAACGAAGCCGATGAGCCCAGGTTTACCCAACCCCTTCTTTACAAAATCATTGAAAAGCATCCCGACCCGGCAACCATTTACCTCAACAGATTGATTGAAGAAAAAGTGGTAGGGAAACCAGAGGCTGAATTAATGCAAAAGTCGTTCGAGGCCCTTTTGGAATCAGAACTTGAATTGGCAAGAACTATTGAGAAAGGATTTATTGACCCTTTTTTGGAAAGAGTCTGGCATGGCTACAAAAAAGCTACTTCAAAGGAAATTTTCGAACAGGCCGAAACCCGCATTGACTTGGCATTTTTAAAAGAGATTGGCTTAAAGGCGACCCGCCTCCCCGCCGAAATGCCTTTTTACCGAAAAATTCGCAAACTCATGGAAGAGAGGCAATCCATGATTGAATCGGGCAAAAGTATAGACTGGGCAACTGCCGAAATGCTGGCATACGCATCCTTGCTCCAACAGGGGGTTCCCGTACGCATCTCAGGTCAGGATGTAGAACGCGGAACATTCAGCCACCGACATGCGGTGGTAAAACTGGAAGACTCTGAAGAAGAATATGTTCCATTAAACCACCTGAGTGCGGACCAGGCCCGTTTTGAAATATACAATTCACTTTTGTCGGAATATGGAGTCCTGGGATTTGAATATGGCTATGCCATGGCCACACCGGGTAGTCTGGTTGTTTGGGAGGCTCAGTTTGGCGATTTCAACAATGGCGCCCAAATTATAATCGATCAGTTTCTGGCCACCGGCGAACAAAAATGGAAAACGATGAACGGGCTGGTGGTATATCTTCCACACGGTTTTGAGGGGCAGGGGCCTGAACATTCAAGCGCCCGAATTGAGCGTTTTCTCAGTCTGTGTGCCGAAAACAACATGCAGGTGGCAAACTGCACCACACCGGCCAATTTTTTCCACCTGTTGCGCAGGCAAATGATCCGCAAGTTCCTAAAACCCCTGGTGGTCTTTACCCCAAAGAGCCTGTTGCGGCATCAAAAGTGTGTATCCGACTTGGAGGAATTCAGCCAGGGCTTCTTTCGCGAGGTAATTGACGATCCCGAGGCTGAGCCTGTAACTACAAATCGGGTGTTGATGTGCAGCGGCAAAATATACTTCGACCTGCTTGAGGAAAAACTTTCCAAAGGCTATTCCCAAACAGCCATTATCAGACTTGAACAATTGTACCCGCTTCAGACCAGCCAGTTGAAAGCATTAATTAAGAAGTACGACCAGGCCAAACGCATCATTTGGGTGCAGGAAGAACCCCAAAACATGGGGGCATGGCCTTTTCTGGCCCTAAACCTCAGCGACCTCAATATGGGTGTAATTGCCCGGCCGCCAAGCGCAAGTCCTGCAAGCGGTTCGAGCAGGTTTCATCAGATGCAACAACGCAAAATTATCGTAAAGGCCTTCGAAGAATGTGAATGCAACGATGTGTGCCGAGAATGCAGACAGCTCTGCATCAGTCATTTAACAGAAACCCTATAAAAGCTATGCATATCGATATCATCGTACCTTCGGCGGGCGAATCCATAGCCCAGGTAGAGTTGGCCAGGTGGTTGGCGGCTGATGGCGCCTGGGTTGAAAAAGACCAGGAAATTGCCGAAATAGATTCCGACAAAGCCACCCTCACCATAAACGCGCCACAATCAGGAGTACTAAGGATTTTTGCTGAAGAAGGATCTGTAATGCCCCCCGGAAAGGTAATTGGTCATATTGACATTTCTGGACAGAAACCGCAACATGTTGTACCGTCTGGCGAAAGTGCCGGTCAGCCGCAAGGTTCCAAGAGCCCAATACCAAAACCTGCTTCATTCCAAGCCCCCCAGTCTTCCGGGCAATTGCACGAAGCCACTGATGAAAATGATCTGACAATCACTTTCTCGCCCCAGGCCAGAAAATTGTTAGGTGAATTGGGTCTGGAAAATGTATCGCAAGTTCTCAAGGCCTCCGGCCGCCGGATTACCAAAAAAGATGTATTGGAGGCCATTTCATCACAGTATCATTCCAGCCTTAACCCTGAAGCCAAGGTGCCTGTGGCAGCCTCTTCCGAATGGTGGAGCGGTGGCAGGGAAGAAAGTTTTCAGAAAATGTCATTGTTGAGAAAAAAGGTTGCCGAACGGCTGGTTTCTGTAAAAAACCAAACCGCTATGCTCACCAGTTTCAACGAGATTGACATGTCGGCCATCCTCGAAATAAGAGAAAAATACAAACAGGCATTTCTTGAAAAATATGGGGTAAAACTCGGGTTGATGGCCTTTTTTACAAAAGCCCTTACAGAGGCAATCACGTGGTTCCCTCAGGTAAACGGAAGGATCGAAGACAATCAAATCATCCTGCCCCGGTATGCCGATGTAGGAATCGCGGTGAGTACGCCAAAAGGTTTGATGGTACCCGTAGTCCGAAATGCAGAAAGGATGTCGTTGGCAGAGATAGAGCTTAAAATTGCAGAGTTGGCAGAAAAAGCCCGCAACAACAAAATAAGCATTGAAGAGCTTAGCGGAGGGACCATTTCCATTACCAACGGCGGGGTCTTTGGCTCAATGCTTTCAACACCCATCATCAACCCTCCTCAAAGTGCAATCCTCGGCATGCACCAGATTACCGACAGGCCGGTAGCCATTAAGGGACGGGTTGAAATACGGCCAATGATGTATGTGGCTCTTTCGTACGACCACCGGATTATCGACGGGCGCGAATCTGTTGGGTTTCTTATTAAATTAAAGGAAATGATTGAGAATCCGCATCGCATACAACTCAGCGGCCACGATCCGGCAGCCCGGCTTTTGGGTTTAACCTGAAAAAACATTTAAACCATCAATAAATATGGCCTTGATAAAAAGCATCAGGGGTAAGACTCCCGAATTTGGAAAAAATTGCTTCCTTGCCGATAATGCCACAGTAATAGGTGATGTGGTAATGGGGGACCAGTGCAGCGTTTGGTTCAATGCTGTAGTGCGTGGCGATGTAAACAGCATCCGCATCGGAAACAAGGTAAACATTCAGGATGGCGCCATAATTCACTGCACGTTCCAAACGGCACCAACTACCATTGGCGACAATGTATCCATCGCCCACAACGCTATTGTTCATGGTTGCATTATCGAAGACAATGTGCTCATAGGGATGAACGCCATTGTGATGGACAATGCCAGGATTGGCACGAATTCAGTTATAGCAGCAGGGGCTGTAGTACTCGAAAACACAGTAGTTGAACCGGGATCCATCTACGCCGGCATTCCGGCCAAAAAGGTTAAACAGATTGATGAGGAGCAAACCAAAGGGCTTCTGGAGCGGATTGCCAATAATTACCTCAGATATGCCACATGGTATCAAGAGGAGCCTGGCGAAAAACACAACTTGTAAATAACAAAAAAACCCTTTATATGAAGGGTTTTTCAGGTTTATCAATTACTGAATTCCGAGCCGGGCTTTAACCGGTTCGAGCAGGTTATCTCCAGGCGGAAAGTGAAGAATTGCCCCTGTTGCAGTATCGAATACGTAAGTATAGCCCAATTCCGCAGCAACCTCCTCAATGGCCTGACGGGCGGCCTGAATGATCGGACTCAGGAGACGCTGCTCCATTTGGGCAAGATCTTGCTGGGCCAATTCCTGGAATTCCTGAACCCGCTCCTGGAGACTGTTCAGTTCGCGCTGCCGCGATTGCCGGATCAGTTCGGAGTAGGAGGCTTCGTTGGCTATGTACTCCTGAAATTTGGTTTGTAGTTCGGCTTGCATTTCTGAAAAAGTAACTTCGAGCGTTCTGGCATGGCGCTGCAGCTGAGCCTGCGCAGAATCACGACCTGGCATTATGCCAAGCAATTCGTTGGTGTTAATGTGTCCGAACTTGGGTTGTTGGGCGTGTAAGCCTGTAGCGAAGATAAAGAAAACCAGCAGGCTAAGTAAAACCGTTTTTTTCATGTTTAAAGTTTTGCGAGATTACTAAAAGTTTTTTATGGTGGACAAAATTAACCAATCTGCAATAAATAGGCCAAATTTTAACAGGCTTTAATATAAAAGTGTTGTATTTTAAAAAATCTGAAAAAATTTTTGATTTAGAAAAATCACTAGTATATTTGCACCCGCAAAACGTACTGCGGAAATAGCTCAGTTGGTAGAGCACGACCTTGCCAAGGTCGGGGTCGCGGGTTCGAGTCCCGTTTTCCGCTCCAGGAAACCTCTTTCAAGGAGGTTTTTTTATTAAATTTGTTGCTAAATGCACAATGTTGCCCGGATGGTGGAATAGGTAGACACCCAGGACTTAAAATCCTGTGGCCATTGCGGCCGTGCCGGTTCGAGCCCGGCTCCGGGTACCATTTCAAACTTTACAGTTCCGTTTTCTGATAGCTAACCCCTCGCTGACCAAGGTAATTCATTACAAACCCGAAATTGTCAGCATCCATTCCGATCAGTTCCAACGGAAATACTCCTTTACCAGCAAATCTTCCCTGTAAAATCAATTCAGCACAAGCAGTTGCTGTAAATCCGGTAGTTCGCCCCATGGACGAAAGTCGTGTGGCTGGGTCGAACTCATCGTACAGCTCATAAACAATTTTTTGGGGAACTCCCTCCTTTTTGCCTTCCACCATAATTCGCATTACGGTAAACTCAGGCTCATCGGGCGAAAGCCGCCAGTCTTTTATAAGAATTTTACTCGTAAATTCAATGGGTCTGATTTCGGTATGGTGAATGGTCAATGGCGTTTTTTCAAAAAATCCGGCCGCTTTCAGGGCGGTTATGAGTTGAAGGTGGCCGGGATAACGCAGGGTCTTTTCACGCATATTCGGGATATGAGGCAAATTGGTTAAAAGTGACCGCAAACCATCTGTGTGAAACCCTTCCAAAGTTCCGACTTTTTCGAAGTGGATCAACTCAGGTTCGCTCATGGCCGGCTTGGAGAGAAGTTGCCCCTTTTCTTTATAGCGAGCCGGTCTGATGTATTCCTCAATCACATCAATTGGCGAAAATGGGGCTTTGTAATAAAACGGATAGATTTTAACTTTTGGAAGTCCGCCAACCACATACTCAAAGCGTTCAATCTCCATAATTTCGTTGTAATATCCGGCAATTAGATTTGGCATTCCTGGTGCAACACCACAATCGGTTATTGCAGTTACGCCGTTTTTGGCAGCCAAAGTATTGAGGTCCATAAAATCTTCGGGCATGAAAGAAATATCAACAATATTCTTTCCAGCCTCAATTACCGTACTAACCGTCTGGTAACCCATAAAGCCTGGAACTGCCGACACTACCAGATCGCAATCCTTTATGAGCCTGATGATGGTTTCTTCCTCCATCAAATTAGCCACCACCGCCTCTATGGGGTAGTTGGCCGATAGGTACTGAAGAGATTGTTTATCAACATCTGCCGAAATTACCCGATGCCTGGCCGAAAGGTCAATGGCAATGGCTTTCCCAACCATGCCTGCCCCAAAAACTACAATTCTGCTCATAATATATAGGAATAAAATTTTTAGAATCTGCTGCTAAGATAACAAAATTGCCTCATGCACATCGACGTTATAGAATTCGACAATGGGAGCTTGGATATATTTAAAACCTGCCAAAAAGTTAAATTTGCCTACCATACGGTTAAGGTGATTAAATTTGCAACGTTCTTTTTTTAGCATCCTCCGGTTTTTCAATGCCCAAAAATACCAGCTCAGAGCACTTTCAGGTTCGAAGTAACTACATTATTGCTGCAATGGTGATAACCGTTGTCCTTTTTGCAATTCGGTTGTTTCAAATCCAGCTTCTCGACCCATCCTTTAAATTACTTGCCAGCGGCAACGTTCTAAGGTTTGTTACCGAATATCCTGCCAGGGGACTGATTTTTGACCGGAATGGGGAATTGCTCGTTTACAACGAAGCACATTTCGATCTGATGGTGGTACCCGGTCAGGTTGGAAATATTGACACTTTACAATTTATTTCTCTTTTGGGTATCGATAAAGAAACCTTCGAAAGAAGGCTTTTAAGGGCAAGGCAATATTCGAGATTTCGACCTACCCTGTTTGAGGCTCAAATCGACATGAGCACATTTGCCGCCTTTCAGGAAAAAATGTTCAGTTTCCCAGGATTTTTTATCCAACCCCGAACCCTCAGGGGTTATGTTTATCCCATAGCGGCACATACTTTAGGATATGTTGGTGAAGTAGGACCCCGCGATATCGAAAACAACCCATATTACAGATCCGGTGATTACATCGGAATTAGCGGCATAGAGCGCTCCTACGAAGAATATTTGCGTGGTCAACGTGGAATACGCGTTAGAATGGTGGATGTGTTGAACCGCGACATTGGCCCTTATCAGGGCGGAAGGTACGACACCCTGGGTGTTGCAGGGAAAGACCTTTTTACTACCCTTGATGCAACCCTCCAGAGTTATGGAGAAGAATTGATGCGCAATAAGAGAGGAAGTATTGTTGCCATTGAACCCTCGAGTGGCGAAATTCTTGCCTTGGTTACCTCCCCTTCGTACGATCCAGGTCTGCTTGTTGGAAGGGTTCGTGCCGCAAATTTCAACACATTGCGCGAAAACCAGTTTATGCCTTTGTTCAATAGGGCACTGATGGCCCAATATCCCCCCGGTTCAGCTTTCAAAGTTCTTAACTCCTTAATTGCACTGCAGGAGGGCGTGATAACACCTGACAGGAGGATTGGTTGCGCAGGCGCCTATTTCAGTGGTGGAGTGACTGTACGATGCAGGCCACATCCTGGCCCTGTCAATTTGGTAAGCAGCATCCAATATAGTTGCAACACATATAGTTGCATTGTTTTTCGCAACCTGCTCGATCAGCCTCGCTTTGAAAACATGCAGGAAGGATTTAATAACTGGAGACGGCATGTCACCAGCTTTGGTTTCGGAACAAGGCTTGGTACAGATCTGGCTCATGAATTGCCCGGCTTGGTTGCCACTTCCGACTATTACGACAGGATTTATGGTAGGCGCGGATGGAGTTCACTTACCATTATTTCATTAGGTATTGGTCAGGGCGAAATTGGTTCAACCCCCCTTCAAATGGCCAACTTAGCTGCCACCATAGCAAACCGCGGCTTTTTCATGACACCACATATTGTCAGGGCAATTGGGCACCCAGACAGTCTTCAAAACCGTTTCAGTGAAAAAAATATTACCACAATCGACAGGGAACATTTTGAAGTGATGGCTTATGCCATGTTCCAAACCGTAGAAGCAGGAACTGGAGCCTTCTCAAGGATTCCCGGAATACCCATGGCAGGCAAAACAGGTACTGTTCAAAATCCACACGGCGAGAATCATAGCGTTTTCATTGCTTTTGCACCTGTTGATAATCCAAAAATAGCCATCTCGGTGGTGATCGAAAATGCAGGTTACGGCTCTGCATGGGCAGCACCAATGGCTAGCCTGATGATCGAAAAGTACCTCAGCCGCCAGGTAAACCGCGCGTGGTTTGAACAACGAATTAAGGAGGCCAACTTTATGGAGTTGAACAGGGCAGCAGCTAATTAAACAAGAGAACCAACCCAGCCACTAACCTTACAACAAAAAGCTTCAAAAAAAGGTAAAGGATGTAATGGGCGGTGTAAAAAAAGTGAAAATCAACACTATAAATGAAATCAGGTTTTAATCAAATGGTTGCAAACACCATCGTTTAAAATGAGCAAACAAGTAGTTTTTTTCAAAAACATCGACAAACCGTTATTGCTGCTTTTTCTTGTACTTGTGGCATTTGGGTGGATGAATATTTTTTCCACTGGTTTCCGCGAAGGGCAGACCGTTCTGTTTGACCTAAGCAAAGATTATGGCAAACAACTCATATTTATTTTTGCTGCATTAATTATTGGTGCAAGTGTTTTGCTGATGGATGCAAAATTCTTCACGGCATTTGCCTGGGTTATTTTCGGGGTTTCGATGTTAACCCTCCTTGGGGTGCTGGTTTTTGGAGTGGAAATAAATGCCTCGCGATCCTGGTTCAGGGTAGGGCAATTCAACCTTCAACCCAGTGAGTTTTCAAAATATGCCACTGCATTGGCAATGGCGGCCTTTTTTAGCAATGTTAAATCCCGACAAATTTCAGCTGCCTCGCGACTGCGTGCTATAGCAATCATTTTAATCCCCATGGGGCTGATTTTGCTGCAAAACGACTTGGGTACGGCAATAGTTTTCTCTGCCTTCGTGATTGTAATGTTTCGGGAAGGATATTTAAGCGGTATCCTTATAGTTTTTGGATTGCTTGCTGTATTCCTGTTTATCATGACCCTGATTATTAATCCACTGATCATTATTGGAGCCATAGCAGTGATAATTGTGGCAATAATTGCCCTAAACCGACAAAAAATAAAAGAAATAGGCCAACTTATACTACTGTTTCTGGTCTTTTCATTTTATGTTTATTCAGTGAATTATGTTTACGACAATGTGCTTCAGCCTCATCAAAAATTACGGATTGAGGTTCTGTTGAACAACGAAATTGACCTTCAAGGAGCAGGTTACAATCTTAATCAAAGTAAAATTGCCATCGGCTCAGGCGGATTTTTTGGGCAAGGGTTCCTCCAGGGCACCCAAACAAAGTTTCAATTTGTTCCTGAACAAAGCACCGATTTTATTTTTAGCACAGTAGGCGAGGAATGGGGGTTTGCAGGCAGTGTGGTTTTCTTAATCCTTTACCTGGCTCTTTTATCGCGCCTGGTAATACTGGCCGAGCGGCAACGCTCCACTTTCTCAAGGGTGTTTGGCTATTCTGTCGCCAGTATAATGTTTTTTCATTTCTTCATAAATGTAGGTATGACCATCGGCCTGATGCCGGTTATTGGAATTCCTTTGCCTTTAATTAGTTATGGAGGATCCTCCCTATGGGCATTTACCCTTATGGTTTTCACTTTTTTGAAGCTCGACTCCAAAAGGCTTGAATTGCTGTAATCAGGACTGCAAATTCTGGCACAATATTCTTGGAAAATTTTAAGTCAGGGCCAAAAAGCCTCAACCTTTTGGTTTCTTTTACGTAAAAAATATTACCTAAAAGTTTTCCAATATCACTTCGAAATAAAGCAGCATGAAAATCGCCATTTTTGGACGTGAGTTCAACTCCGACTTTATCGCCCCGATATGCGATCTTCTCGACCTGCTCGAAACCAGGGTATCGGAATTCCAGATTCACGAAAATTTGTACTCCTACCTGACCGGATCCCGAAGATTCAACAAACCGGTCAGCATGTTTGGCAGCCATGAGGAGATGTTTAAAGACACCTTTTGCATGATCAGCATTGGTGGCGATGGCACCTTGCTCGATACCATTACGCTTCTCAAAGATTCAGGCATTCCGGTTTTGGGCATAAACACTGGCAGGCTTGGATTCCTTTCGGCTGTATCGACAAATGAAGTAACATCTGCCGCAGAAGCACTTCTTGGCGGTAATTTTTCAATCGACAAGCGCTCCCTGCTTCGACTTGAGGCTCCGGCCAATTTATTTGGCGACTTCAGTTTTGCTCTCAACGAGTTCATTTTGCTGAAGCGCGACACCTCGTCCATGATTACCATTTCGGTAGAGGTTGATGGCAGGTTTTTAAACAATTATTGGGCAGATGGCCTGATTGTTGCAACACCGACAGGTTCAACAGGTTACTCCCTGAGTTGTGGCGGCCCAATCATCTCGCCCGAAACCCAAAATTTTATCCTTACCCCTATTGCAACACACAATCTTACCGTAAGGCCCATCGTTATTCCTGATGCCAGTACTATCAGGCTCCGGATTTCGGGCAGACAAAAGGAATATTTAGCAGGGCTGGATTCGAGGATGAGGTGTCTTTCTGAGTCGGTCGATTTCATTGTGAAAAAAGCAGATTTTCATATAAATTTGATTTGCATTGGGCAAAAGGATTTTTTCAAAACAATTAGAAACAAACTTGCCTGGGGATTGGATATTAGAAATTAATTCTAACATTTAAGTCGCCTAATTGCTCATTTTTAATTTACCTCAACTAACCATAGTCTTTATGCGCATAATTATCATACTTATAGTCTTGACTTGTGTTTGCATTCAGGAAGGAAACGCGCAGGTTCGACCACAGCAAAGACATATTTATTTCATGGGTTTAGGGCCAAGCGGTTTCATGGGTGATTTAGGTGGGGCTAATCAAATTGGCACTCAAGGGATTCGCGATTTCGACTTTCAGGCCATCAGACCCACCATACAAGCTGGATACAGGTATTTTTTATCACACGAATTTGCCGTATCGGGTAGGTTATCCTTTGGTCACCTTACGGGAAACGACAAGCACACTCAAGAGCCCTTTCGCAATAATCGCAACCTATCTTTCCGTGCTCAATTGCTCGAATTCTCTGCCAAGGGCGAATGGTTTTTTTTCAGCTATGGCCGGGCCGGAGCACGTTTTAGCAACCATGTACTGAATACGGGCAGGACCGGAGCTACCCTGCGAACATATATCTTCGGCGGTATTGGAGGCTTTTATTTTAATCCGCAAGGGTATTTCAGAAGGGAACATTATTTAACCTTGCAACATGCCTCTGTAACAAATCCAGATTTGTTGCCAGAGAATGGCTGGTTTAACCTGCGGAATTTAGGCACAGAAGGCCAGGGTTTACCAGGTTATCCTGACAACCCCCAGTATTCTTCGGTCAATGTAACTTTCCCAATTGGTTTAGGGATGGTAATTAGAATCAATCGCAACTGGAGCATCGGTATGGAATACGGATTAAGAACAACCTTGACCGACTATATCGATGATGTAAGTACAAGCTATATTGACCCCTCCATATTCAGGTCAATTTTCCCCGACGACCCTGCAAGAGCAGCATTAGGAGAGTTTTTTTCAAATCCAACCAATTATAGTCAAGGAAGCGCACCCACCATGCCTGGCCTTCAGCGTGGAAACCCTGAAAACAACGATTCTTATATGTTCCTGATATTTTCACTGCAATTTACACCTTTCGTACAACCCGGAAGTCCGTGGTGGGCACCATTTATTCAACGTTAGTTTACCTGATTGGAATTATTTTTTAAAAAATCCTGGTTTCACAACTTTGAGAAGTGTTGAAACGTTAGGCTAATTATAAAAAAGGTGTTACTTTTAAGGTCTGACAACAGAACCCTATTAAAATTCGGGCATACTATGGTCATCCAAGCAATTGCTAAGAAAGTCGTTTGTGTATTCATTCTCATTCTCATAAACACAGCTTACACATTCGGGCAACGGCAAGAGTTTGGAGCATTGTTCGGTGGCACGTATTATTTGGGTGATTTGAACCCGGGAAGACAGTTCTCTTTGACGCGCATAGCCATCGGTGGAATGTACCGCTATAATTTTAACCAGCACCTGGCTGCAAGGGTTGCTGTTTTTTATGGCAGTGTTGAGGGAAACGACGCGCTTTTAAATCATAATTTGAACAGGAACCTGCGGTTTGTTTCCGATATTCTGGAAGCTTCAGGCCAATTGGAGATAAATTTTGTTCCTTTCACTGCCGGTAATTTTCAAACCCCTGTAACGCCATTTATCTTTGCCGGGGGCGGAATTGTTCGGTTCGAGCCCATGGCTCAGATTTTAGACAACGGCATTCTTCGCTGGACGTCACTCCCCGATCTTCAAACGGAAGGTGTAAGTTACCCTCTGCTGACCTTTAATTTTCTTTTTGGAGGAGGGGTTAAATTTAATATCACTCACCAGCTTTCAGGAAGTATTGAATGGGGCATGCGGCTTACAGGGACAGACTATCTCGACGATGTAAGCACAATGTATCCCGATCTTTCGCATTTACCGCCTGGTGACCCCAGACGCCTCCTGTCCGACCCTTCCTTATTCAATGCCGGTCAGAACACAGGATTCCTAAGAGGGAATCCAAATAATAACGACTGGTATTCTTTTGCCGGCTTCGGGCTCTCCTTCAAAATTCCGGATGTCAGGAGAGGCAAATGCCCCTGAATCCATTAAAAATTCTTAAAGTTTGGGCTGGCGTTTTTATTTCTCGAAACTATTTAAGAAATTTGCCTGATATTTTGGGGCGACATTTTTAAAGTTGGAATGGAATTTAAGGAACAGTTAAACCTTGGAAAAATTCCCCGACACGTGGCGATTATCATGGATGGTAATGGACGTTGGGCAAAGCACCGGGGAAAGGAACGTATTTTTGGGCATGAGAATGGAGTAGAGGCTGTCCGTCAAACGGTAAATGCTGCTGCCGAAATTGGTGTAGAGTACCTTACGTTTTTTGCCTTTTCGACCGAAAACTGGCAAAGACCTAAGAACGAGGTTAGTGCATTGATGGGCTTGCTTGTAAAAGCAATTGAAGATGAAACACCCGAGCTCAATGAAAAAGGCGTAAGACTGCTTGCAATCGGCGACCTGAAAAGCCTCCCGGATAGCTGCCAGCAAGCTTTGAATAGCGCGATGGAACTCACTGCAAACAACAAGCGGCTGACTGTTGTGGTAGCGCTCAGCTACAGTTCGAGATGGGAAATTCTGAATGCAGTAAAAACCATTGCTGAGTTGGTTCGCAAAGGAGATATCGCCCCGGAAGATATCGACAATCGGCTACTGGAAAATCACTTGCTAACAGCTGGTATTCCCGACCCGGATTTATTGATACGTACCAGCGGAGAACAGCGAATTAGCAATTTTCTAATGTGGCAACTTGCGTATTCCGAATTGTATTTCACTTGTGTGCTCTGGCCGGATTTCAGAAAAGACCACTTTTTTCAGGCAATCTCTGAGTACCAAAAACGCGAACGGCGATTTGGCAAGGTACCAAAGCCTGAATGTTGTTAGGCATTTTTTGCCAAATGTTTTAAATTAAAAATTGAAAAACCTCCATAAAATGGTCCCATCTTTCACTGGCAATCGTTTGCCGAAAAAATTCAGCCTGAATATTACAAAGCCTGCCTTGCTTGCACTTTTGTTCTGGCTGTTCATAATGCCATTTTCGGGCAAATCACAGCCTTTGCCAACCGAAAGCCCAATAAACATTGACCTGAACAACCCCCAGGAATACCGGATTGCAGACATTACCGTTACAGGGGCCGTGTTTAACAACGAGAATGTTGTTGTTATGGTTTCGGAGTTGTATGTTGGGCAAACCATTCTGATTCCCGGAGAGCAAATTGCAAGTGCCATTAGAAACCTTTGGAGACAGCAGCTATTTCAGCATGTTGCTATTACGGTAACCTCCATTCAGGGCAATTCGGTCTTTCTCAATATTGAATTAGAGGAAATGCCCCGTCTGAACCGATTTGATTTTAAAGGTGTGAGAAGAACCGATGCCGATAATTTGCGCGAACAACTTAACCTTGTCCGCAACGATGTAATGACCGAAGGTATGCTGTTCAGGGCAGAAAGCACTATCAGGGATTATTTCATCGAAAAGGGGTTTTTGAGGCCAACCATTACAATAGAACAGGTGCCAGATACCGTAAGGGCAAATACCAAGGGATTAATTTTTAATATCGACCGTGGCGCACGAACACGCATTGCCAACGTAAATGTGTACGGCAACTATTCGCTGTCAGATGGCAGGATAAAAAGGCTGATGGAAAACACGCGTGAAAGAAGCTTGCGGTTTTTCTTCTCGTCGTCAAAACTGGTTCAGGAACAGTTTGAGGAGGACAAACAAAAGGTAATCGATCGTTACAACGAAATCGGGAAACGCGATGCCAGCATTGTGCGTGATTCCATCTACTTTGTATCCGAAAACCGGATTAATATTGACCTGCACATAGAAGAAGGGCCTACCTATTTTTTCAGGAATATCAACTGGGTTGGAAATACAGTTTTTCCAACCAGTGTACTCAACCAGGTCCTTGATATTGAACCAGGCGATATTTACAACAGGAAGTTGCTTGACAGAAACCTGCTCATGAACCCCGAAAATACTGATGTAAGTTCGCTTTATCTGGACAACGGGTATCTGTTCTTCGATGTAAATGCGGTTGAAACTGCCGTTGAGAATGACTCTATCGACCTTGAGTTGCGCATTTTCGAAGGGAAACAGGCAACCATCAATCGGGTTACCATTTCTGGAAATGACCGTACAAACGACCATGTTATCATGCGCGAGATCAGGACCAGGCCAGGGGAACTTTTCAGTCGAAGCGATATTATTCGGAGCCAGCGCGATATTCTTGCCCTGGGATTTTTTGATCAGGAAAAAATAAATGTAGTTCCCCGACCCAATCCGGTTGACGGTACTGTTGACATCGAATACCAGGTTACAGAGATTTCGTCCGACCAAATCGAACTTTCGGGAGGTTGGGGCGCAGGCCGTATTATTGGAACCATAGGGGTTACTTTTAACAACTTTTCAACCCGAAATCTTTTCAACCGCGAAGCCTGGAGGCCGTTGCCAACTGGCGATGGTCAAAAGCTCTCGGTTAGGGCTCAAAGCTTCGGAAGAGGCTATATTTCCTACAACTTATCGTTTGTTGAACCCTGGCTAGGTGGCCGCCGACCCAATGCCCTGAATGTTAGTCTTTTCCAGACCACACACCGATCCAACCTGGCCCGGACCCATCCAAATTTTGGTTTTTTCTCTATTATAGGCGGAAGTATTGGGTTGGCACAACGGTTGCAATGGCCTGACGACTTCTTCTTCCTGCAACAAACAATCAACTACCAGAATTACCATATTCAGAATAGTCCTATTGCCTTTGCCATTCAATCCGGTCAATCAAACAACCTGAATTTTAACATCGTTCTGGGTAGAAATTCTACTGATGCCCCGTTGTATCCACGCTCGGGTTCAGAAGTCTCGCTCTCCCTGCAAATTACTCCTCCTTACTCCCTTTTTAGCGACAGGAATTTTGCCGAAATGCCCGAGCAGGATCGCTTCAGATGGATCGAATATCACAAATGGAAATTCAACACATCTTGGTTTACTACTTTGGCAGGGAATTTGGTATTGAGCACACGAACCCGTTTTGGTTTCCTTGGGTATTTCAATCCCAACATTGGGTTGCCACCTTTCGAAAGATTCTATTTGGGTGGTGATGGAATATCAGGTTGGGAAATCGACGGCAGGGAAATAATCTCACTTAGAGGATATGCCAATTATTCGCTCACACCAACCGACAGGGCCGGCAGAGAAATCGGAGCCGGGGTTTTTAACAAATACACCATGGAATTAAGATACCCAATTGTCCTCAGCCCCATGTCCACCATCTACGCTCTTGCGTTTGTGGAGGGAGGTAATGCATGGAACAGAATGAGGGAATTCAATCCTTTCGATATCAAGCGATCTGCCGGATTTGGTTTGAGGATTTTCCTGCCCATGTTTGGCTTGCTGGGGATTGACTACGGTTACGGGTTCGACCCCATACCCGGCCGACCCGATGATAGTGGTGGCAGATTCCATTTCTCTATTGGCCGATCGATTGACTAGGAACAGATTGTAGAATTTAAAAGGAAAGAAAAATGAAAAGGACGGTTTTGGTTTTGGCCTTGGTCTTTTGGGCATCGATTGGATTCGGGCAAAGGTTCGCCTATATTGACACCGAATACATTCTTGAAAACATTCCTGAATTTAATGCCGCAGAGCAGGAATTGGAGCAACTCAGTATTGAGTGGCAGGGTGAAATAGAGCAACTTTTCAGTAATGTGGATCGGCTCTACCGCGAATACCAAGCCGAGGCGCCATTGCTACCTGAGGAAATGCGGCGAAGACGCGAAGAGGAAATCATCGAACTCGAAAGGAGGGCCAAGGAATTGCAAATGCAGCGCTTTGGCCGCGAAGGAGACCTCTTCCAAAAACGTCAGGAACTCATAAAGCCTATCCAGGACAAGGTTTTCAGGGCAGTAGAAGAACTGGCTACCAGAGAAAATTATGCCATAATTTTTGATAAGGCTGGCAGTTTGACCATGATATTCACTGATGTGAGGTTCGACCTGAGCGATCAGGTACTGCGAAACCTCGGGTATCGCAGGTAATCAATAAACTTTGACCCAAGTCAGGCCGTTTCAGTATTTTGAGGCGGCCTGTTTTATTTCCCGAGCAACCTTTTTATCTCATTGAGTTTCATCAGGGCCTCCACTGGAGTGAGGGTGTTGATGTCGATATTCAGTATGTCTTCTTTAATTTGCTCTAACAAAGGGTCGTCGAGTTGGAAAATACTGAGTTGATAATTTTCTTTCTTTCGTCCGGATGGAGTGTTGGGATCAGTCGTTGTTTTGATAAGCTCTTCGTGGCTATGTTCTTTTTCCAGCCTGGCCATAATCTGATTGGCGCGTTCTATAACCCTTGCAGGCATTCCGGCCATCCTGGCCACATGGATACCAAAGCTGTGTTCGCTTCCTCCAGGAACCAATTTGCGAAGAAAAATAATTTTATTATTGTATTCCTTTATGGAAACATTGAAGTTCTTGATTCGGAAGAAAATGGCCGCCATCTCATTTAGCTCATGGTAATGAGTGGCGAAAAGCGTTTTGGCCCTGAGCATGGGGTGCTCATGCAAAAATTCAGCGATAGCCCATGCAATGCTGATACCATCGTAAGTACTTGTGCCACGTCCAATCTCATCTAACAGAATAAGGCTTCGATTGGTAACATTATTCAAAATACTTGCCGTTTCGTTCATTTCGACCATAAAGGTCGATTCGCCCAACGAAATATTGTCGGAAGCTCCGACCCTGGTAAAAATCTTGTCAATCAATCCTATGGATGCCTTTTCGGCCGGAACGTAGCTGCCCATTTGGGCCATCAGAACAATAAGTGCTGTTTGCCGCAACAAGGCCGATTTCCCTGACATATTCGGACCTGTAACTATAATAATCTGCTGACTGTCGTTGTCGAGATACACATCGTTGGCCACGTACTCCTCCCCTGGTGGCAGGTGCTGTTCAATAACCGGATGCCGGCCGCCTTTTATGTCAAGGATAAATGAATCATTGATCTCGGGCCTGGAATAATTGTATTGCATCGCAACCACAGCAAAACAAAGCAACACATCGAGCCGCCCTATAACCACGGCATTGGCCTGAATAGGACCTATGTACTCCTGCATTGCCAAGACCAGCGCATTATAAAGCTCTTCTTCCTTTTGAAGGATAAGGTCTTCGGCAGCCAGTATTTTTGATTCGTACTCTTTCAGTTCGGGTGTTATATATCGTTCGCAATTCACCAGGGTTTGCTTTCTCTCCCAATCGGATGGAACCTTGTCGCGGTGCGTGTTGGTTACTTCGATATAATACCCGAAAACATTATTGTACGATATTTTGATGTTTTGAATCCCGGTGCGCTCTATTTCCCGTTGCCTCAGCCCGGCCAGGTAGTCTTTGCCTGCATAGGCGATACTGCGCAATTCGTCGAGTTCGGCCGAAACCCCGCTGGCAATTACGTTACCTTTCGAGATTAAGAGGGACGGTTCACTTTTTAGTTCCCTGGCTATGCGCTCCCTGATCATTACGCAGGGATTGAGTTGGTCGCCAGCTGCCTTCAGTGGCGCACAACCACTATCTGAGCAAAGGGTTCTTAATGGCTCTATAGCTTCAAGCGCCTTTTGTAACTGTATTACCTCGCGCGGGTTTACCTTACCCACGGCCACCTTCGAGATAAGTCGCTCCAAATCGCCAATCTGGCGAATCAATGCCCCTAGGGCTTCCGAAAAAGGCCTGTTCCCAATCAGATAGCCAACCACTTCATGGCGTTCGGTAATTTGCTTCAAATCTTTGAGCGGAAGTACAATCCATCTCTTCAGGAGCCTGCTACCCATAGGTGTTGCCGTATGGTCAAGAACCTGAAGAAGGGAAGAAGCGTTTTCGTTGGGTGAGTGTAAAATTTCCAGGTTTCTGATGGTGAACTTATCGAGCCATACATACTGATGGGCATCGATACGAGAAACACGACTAATATGTGCTAACTGCTGATGTCGCGTTTCGGAAAGATAGTGCATCACCGCACCGGCAGCAACAATGCCACGGTGGAGCGTATCTATTCCAAAGCCTTTAAATGAAACCGTTCCAAAATGTTTTAACAGCAAGTCATCGGCAAACTCTCTGGTAAACACCCAATCTTCGAAAGTGGTGGTAAAGAATTTGCCTCCGAAATTGGCCTTGAAAAAACCAAGCTGGTTTTTTTGGATTACCACTTCACTTGGCCGGAAACTCTGCAAAAGCTTGTCGATATATTCGGCTTTACCCTGGTCGGCCATAAACTCACCGGTCGAAACATCGAGAAAAGCAATGCCAATAACATCGTCGCTCAGATGAAGGGCAGCCAAAAAGTTATTTTCTTTGTGGTCGAGTACCTTATCGCTGAAGGCTATTCCAGGGGTTACCAATTCGGTTACTCCCCTTTTCACAATTTTTTTTGTCAACTTGGGATCTTCCAACTGTTCGCAAATAGCCACTCTTTGCCCGGCTTTTACCAGCCTTGGAAGATAAGTATCGAGGGCATGATAGGGAAAACCCGCCAGCTCAACAAACGATGCAGCACCGTTGGCGCGCCTGGTAAGCACAATACCGAGGATTTCTGAGGTCTTTTTTGCGTCCTCACCAAATGTTTCATAGAAATCGCCTACCCTAAAAAGCAACAATGCATCAGGATGCTTTGCCTTGATGGAATAGTATTGCTTCATCAAAGGAGTCTCAACCAAAGGAACTTCAGATTTAGGCACCGTTTGTGGGTTTATTCCACAAAAATAAGGAAAATCGAAAAGGCTTGCCGATTAGGCGCCACGTATTTTTCAAGCAAGTTCACAAAATCAAGCAGCGATAGAAGAAGCTTAGTAATCACTTTGAGAATACAATTGAGGGGAGTTTATAGTTCCTACTTTGCAACCATAAAAAGCCGAAGAGCCTGTATATCGATCGATATACAGGCTCTTCTTTGTAGCGGGGACAGGATTCGAACCTATGACCTTCGGGTTATGAGCCCGACGAGCTACCTCTGCTCCACCCCGCAGTGTTTGAAATGTGACTGCAAAGGTAATCAAATTATTCTTATGCAACATCGCTTCCCGGAATTTTTAAAAAAATGTCTAATTTTGCATATCAATTTAAAATACAGGGAGAAGCAGAGTCTTTACTCCCACCGGATCCCAAACATTACGGGTTTGTGAAGACCCACCCTTAAAATTTTTTAATGCACAAAGCAGGATTTGTAAACATAATTGGAAACCCCAATGTGGGTAAATCAACCCTGATGAACGCCCTGGTGGGCGAAAAGATCTCAATCATCACACCGAAGGCCCAAACTACAAGACACAGGATCTTGGGGATTGTTAACGGAAGTGATTATCAAATCGTTTTTTCGGATACTCCCGGCGTACTAAAGCCTGGCTACAAGTTGCAGGAGTACATGATGCGGGCAGTGAAAAACACTGTATCGGATGCCGATATTTTCATCGTGCTTACCGAGGTATCCTCCGGGTTCGACCATCCAGAACTCCTGGAGCAAATCCGCCAGACAGGTGTACCCGTGCTGCTGCTCATCAACAAAATTGATCTTTCCAATCTGGAGCAGGTTATTGCCCGAAGTGAAGAGTGGAAAAAGATGTTCCCAGAATGGCTGGTTTTGCCTGTTTCTGCCCTGCAAAATTTCAACCTTGATCAGGTTTTAAATAAGATTGTAGAATTGCTTCCTGTTTCTCCTCCATATTTTTCGCAGGACGAGTTGACAGATCGCCCACAGCGGTTTTTTGTTACTGAAATAGTTCGCGAAAAGATCCTGTTAAACTATCAAAAAGAAATCCCTTACTCCGTCGAAGTCGGCGTTGAATCTTTCACTGAGGAGGCGAATCTGGTTCGGATCCGTTGCAATATTTTCGTGTCGCGCGAATCGCAAAAAGGAATTCTAATAGGGCACCAGGGCAGCATGTTGAAAAAAGTAGGAACCGAAGCGCGCAAAGACATTGAAGAATTTTTGGGTAAAAAGACCTTCCTGGAGTTGCATGTCAAAGTGAGCAAAAACTGGCGCGAGAACGATGATTTGTTGAAGCGGTTTGGTTATAGCAACCAATAACCCCTTCATTTGGACTATCTTTGCAGCCCGTAACAGAATAAACCAAGCATTTTATGGCAAACATTGCAGCCCTGGTTGGCCGGCCTAACGTAGGAAAGTCAACTCTTTTCAACCGCTTGACACAATCCAGAACAGCCATAGTTGATCCCACTGCGGGAGTAACCCGCGACCGGCACTATGGGAAAAGCGACTGGAACGGCATGGATTTTTCGGTAATAGATACCGGTGGATATGTTGTGGGTTCCGATGATGTATTTGAGGAGCAGATAAGGCGTCAGGTCAATTTAGCCATCGAGGAGGCTACGGTTATTCTGTTTCTGGTCGATACCCATGAGGGACTTACCGCCATGGACCAGGAAGTTGCAGCCATTTTGCGCAAAAGCAGGAAGAAAGTGCTGCTGGTTGCCAATAAAGTTGATAGTCATAAGCAACAGAACGATATTCACCAGTTCCACAGCCTGGGCATGGGCGAGGTTTTCGGCATTTCGTCGGTGAGTGGAAGTGGAACCGGCGAGTTGCTCGACGCTCTGGTTGAAGCATTGGAGAAACTTCCTCCAGAAGAACCTGCTGAAGAACTCCCTAAAATCGCGGTCATCGGCAGGCCAAACGTTGGAAAATCTTCGCTCATTAATGCCCTTATTGGCCAGGATAGAAATATCGTAACCAATATTCCGGGAACTACCCGCGACTCCATCTACACACGCTACAATACCCATGGTTTTGATTTTTATCTGGTTGACACTGCCGGTCTTCGGAAAAAGGGAAAAGTAACAGAGAATATTGAGTTTTATTCAGTGATGCGATCGGTACGGGCTATCGAAAACTCAGATGTGTGCCTTTTGCTGATTGATGCGACCCAGGGCCTTCAGGCACAAGACCTTAATATTTTTTCACTTGCGGCACGAAACAATAAGGGAATTATTATTCTGGTAAACAAGTGGGACCTCGTTGAAAAGGATCATAAAACGGCCTTGAGCCTCGAAACAGCCATTAAGAATGATATTTCTCCTTTCGAGGATGTGCCCATTATTTTTACCTCGGTTTTGAACAAGCAACGCATTTACAAAGCCATGGAGGCTGCCTTGCAGGTTTACAATTCGCGCGGGCAAAAAATTTCGACAAGCAAACTGAATGAAGTGTTGCTTCCGATTATTGAAAGCAACCCTCCCCCATCATCCAAAGGCAAATACATCAAAATAAAGTACATTACCCAACTGCCAACAAAATATCCTTCTTTTGCCTTTTTTTGCAATCTCCCCCAATACATTCGTGAGTCGTACCAGCGTTTTTTAGAAAACAAGATACGAGAGAACTGGGATTTTTCGGGAGTTCCTATCCGGATTTATTTCAGGAAAAAGTAAAGATTAATGGAGTCCACTGATAGCTTGCGCATCGACAAATGGCTTTGGGCGGTACGGATCTTTAAAACCCGCAGTCTGGCTACAGAAGCTTGCAAGGCGGGCAAGGTAAAAGTCGATGGACAGGCCGTAAAACCTTCGCGTGAGATACGAAAAGAGATGGTTATCCACATTCAGGAAGGCCCTTTAAGCAGGATCATCAAAGTAGTTGAATTGTTGCACAACCGGGTTGGAGCGAAGCTGGTTAATGATTTCATGCATGACATGACACCACCCGAAGAATACGAAAAGCACAGACAGATACTCAAGTCGGCACCTAAGCGGCCACGCGGCGCCGGAAGGCCTACCAAGAAAGAAAGACGCGAGATGGATACCTGGTTGGGTTGGAATTAATTCTCAGGTGCCTTTTCACCCAAAGTGAAGAAAATGGTAGTGCCCTGATCCTTGCCTTCGGATTCGGCCCAGACTTTTCCTCCATGAAAATCGATAATTCGCTTCACAACTGCCAACCCCAAACCGGTTCCCTGGGTGTTTGGATTGAACCGCGAAAAGGGCGTAAATACTTTTGAAAGGTTTTGTGGTTCAATGCCAACGCCATTGTCTCTTACGAAGTAACAAACCTGGTCGTTTTCGGTGAGGCTGCCAATTTCGATCCGAAGTTTTTTGGAAAGATTTCGAAACTTTACTGCATTTTCGATAAGATTTTGAACCACCTCTGCTATTCGCGAACGGTCGCCGTATGCATCTGGTAATTTGGTTACTACCTCGAGTGTTGTCTCTCCCTCCTTTAATTGCCCGTGCATATATATTTTCAGGTCTGAAACCAGTGCGTCCATGGAGAAAATTTCGGAAGGATTCCCCAACCTGCCAGAACGCGAAAGTTTTAATAAATCCTCCAATAGTTGGTGCATCCGGTGTGTGGAGGAGGCAATGCGTTCCAATCCTTCCTTTATCAACTCAGGGTTGCCCGATTCGATATCGGCAGCCAGAAATGGCAGCGAACCTTTAATGGTAATTAGCGGACTGCGCAAATCGTGCGACACGATATAGGTAAACTGGTCGAGTTCGGCGTTTATTCTTTCGAGATCCTCAAGATGCTTCTTGATGATACTTTCATTTTTTACCCTGTCGGAAATATCAAAATAAACACCAATTATACCCTGGGGTAGTCCCTCTGAGTCAAAAAACAAGGATTTGGTATAAACCACATGTTTTTGAGTCCCGTCGCGGTATTTTATAACCATATCGCGATGGTAGTCCTTTAAAAGTGACAGTAATACATGGTCTTGCTCGTCGATTTCCGGCTTCATTTCTTCCACACCCAGTTCTTCAATCCGTTTACCGATAAGTTCTCCGGGTTGGAGACCCAGGTATTTCTCAAATTCGGTATTGCATCCCAGAATTCGCCCTTGCAGGTCCTTATAAAAAAGAGGGAATGGCAGGTTGTTAAGTATGTTCGATAGCAAAATATTATGGTCGGTCAGTGCCTTCTCAGCCGTGTATTGCCTGCTTATATCCAGGATGAATCCCTCCAGGAAAAGCAGCCCGCCAGCTTCATCATACACACCGATGGCACGATCCCAAACCCATTTCACCGTTCCATCTGCAGCAATAATCCGGTAGGCCAAAATTGCCGGCTGGCCAATCAGAACAGTTTTTTTTAATTCTTCATATATCCTATCCTTGTCGTCGGGAAAAATCAGGGCCGAATAAGATATTTCTTCGTTGTTAATTAAAGTATCGGGCATATATCCGGTAAGTTCATAGCACCCTTTGCTTACCGAAAGCATGGTAAAACTGGCATCGTTGAGGCAACGGTATGCCATTCCCGGAAGATTTTCCATGAGATTGGTCAATTGACGTTCAGACTCCTTCAAAGCCTTCTCACTTGCCTTCAGCGCCCTTACTGAATGTCGCAAGCCGGTTATGTCCATGACCGTCGCCAGCCTGAAACAGTCACTTTTTCTCTGAGTCAAATGGGTACTTATAAGTTCAACCTCAATAAAACTACCGTCTTTTTTCCTGAGCCGATGTCCGCTACTCCTATGGAAGTGCTTGTGTGCGCAGCTGAAAATTTTTTCCAAATCTTCAAATCCTTCAGAGTCGAACAAATCGCCCAGACCGAATTTTAAAAATTCATCTTCAGTGTAACCAAGCAAAATCTGAGCTGCTTCATTCGCTTCCTTCACGCATTGATTTTTACAATCAAAGACCCACATGGCCTGTGGATTGTTTCTAAACAAAAAACTATAATGAAAACGCGATTCATCAAGGGATTTTTGAGCAGTGTGCAGTTTAGTAAAGTAACGTTTTATTAGAAAAAACAACAATATGCACGTTAAAACCACATAAAACCATCCTTTATAGGTCTGTAAAAGGCGCATAGTTTCAATGTCGGTGATAAACCTAAGCAAAAAGACATCCGAAAATATAATCCAAAGCAAGCCAACGGCAAGGTAAATTCCCGAAATACGCCAGTGTGGCCTGATTTTAAAATACATACCTGACACTATAATACTTTTTTAAATAAAACAACAACTATGTGATCCGAACAAAATTAGTGAATTTGAAACATACCAAGAGGCCAACCTATGCGCCTAATTTATTTCAACCCTCAGTGGAGGGCAAGTAAATGGCACTTGTATGGTAAATCGAGCTGATGCTACTGTAAAATGGACCTTGGCCGTACCCAGATAAAATCCTATTCAGATATAGCTTTTTTGAGACCTTATCAAGACTCATGGAAACAGTTTTTTAATACATTTGTTTCGGTTAAAATCAATCGGGTCTAAACGGTTTTAAAAAATCTGTTGGGCGAGGATAAAAGCAACTTTGAAAAAAATCATTTAAATAAACTTTAAATTCTATGGAAGATCTGAAAAAATTTGTTGAACAAAACAAAGACCGGTTTCTGACTGAACTTTTTGAGCTTTTAAGAATTCCTTCGGTAAGCTCCAAGGATTCGCACAAGGAGGATATGTACAAGGCGGCCGATTGGATTTGCCGGCGGTTGATTGCCGATGGTGCCGACCGGGCCGAGGTGTTCAAAACAGACGGTCATCCGGTAGTTTATGGCGAAAAGATTATCAATCCGGCATTGCCCACCGTGCTGGTTTATGGCCATTACGATGTGCAGCCAGCCGAGCCGCTGGAGCTTTGGTCCTCGCCACCGTTCGAACCCGAAGTGCGCGACGGAAAAATTTATGCGCGTGGAGCCGATGATGACAAAGGACAGATGTATATGCATTTTAAAGCTTTCGAATACCTCGTAAAATCCGGCAAATTGCCATGTAATGTAAAATTCATGATCGAGGGTGAAGAGGAGATAGGTTCACCTAGTTTGGGAAAATTTCTTGATCAAAACCGCAACCTGTTGGCAAGTGATGTTATCCTGGTTAGCGACACCTCAATGATAGCTCCTGAAATTCCTTCTCTCACCACAGGACTGAGGGGATTAGCCTATGTAGAGGTTGAAGTTACCGGGCCCAATCGCGACCTGCACAGCGGAGTTTATGGCGGTGCGGTTGATAACCCTATCAATGCATTGGCCAAAATGATTGCCTCACTGATCGACGACAAAGGAAAAATAACCGTCAAAGGTTTTTACGACGATGTGGAAGAGCTTACCGCGGCCGAACGGACTGACCTGGCACGTGCACCTTTCAATATCGAAGATTATAAAAAAGAAATTGGGATTGCTGAAGCGAAGGGAGAACATGGTTATACCAGCCTCGAAAGAACCGGCATCAGGCCAAGTCTCGATGTGAACGGAATATGGGGCGGCTACATCGAAAAGGGAGCCAAAACCGTTCTGCCTTCCAAAGCCCAGGCCAAGATTTCCATGCGCCTTGTACCAAACCAGAAATCTGATAAAATTGCCAAACTTTTCAAGGAACATTTTGAAGCCATTGCACCTAAATCAGTAAAAGTAAAAGTTGACATTCTCCACGGTGGCGAAGGTTATGTTGCGCCCACCAACACCATTGGGTACCAGGCTGCCTGCAAAGCCTTCGAAACTGTTTATGGCCCTAAGCCAATACCCATAAGAAGCGGTGGAAGTATTCCCATCATTTCCTTGTTCGAAAAGATGTTGGGTGTAAAATCCATCCTTATGGGGTTTGGCTTGGAGTCCGACGCCATCCATTCGCCCAACGAGCATTACCCGATATCTCAGTTTGTAAAGGGTGTTGAAACCATCCCCTATTTTTACAAGTATTTCACTGAATTGAGCAAATAATTGCAATAGGTATCCTTAAAACAGGCAAAAGGGCTTAATCTTTTGCCTGTTTTTTTTCCAATCTGTTTCACTTACAACGCAAAAGCTAAATATTTCATACCAACGATTCAGGTATTTGGTTTAGGTATGAAAAAAAAATATTTACTTTCGCAGATTTAATTCTTTGTTTTAAACAGGGTTTTAATCAGCACTTGATTTTTTAGGTTCACTCAATATTATAGAATTCATGGAAGTAACCAGATTGTTCGACATTCCGGCCAGATACGCCCAGTTATGTCCGGGAAAAGTTGATGCCCTTGCCGGACGGGAAGAAAGTGGGTGGAAAACATACTCATCGGAAGAGTACGTTAACAATTGCGATTATGTGAGCTATGGTTTAATGAAGTTGGGTGTAAAGAAGGGGGATAAGATTGCCTCCATTACATTCAACAGGCCTGAATGGAATTTTCTGGATATGGGTATTCAACAACTTGGCGCTATTCACCTACCCATTTACCCAACCATTAGCGATAATGACTACTCCTATATTCTGAAACATGCTGAAGTGAGCTATGTTTTTGTTGCGGGCCAGGAGCTATACGACAGGGTAAAGCGGATCGTTCAGGAAATTCCAGAAATTAAGGCAATTTATTCCTTCAAGAAGATAGATGGAGTTCCCTCTTTCGACGAGCTCATCGAGTTGGGCAAAATGCATCAAAAACCTTCCGACCTGATGGTTCTTAAAGACTCTATCAGACCCGACGATATGGTTACCATTATTTATACATCGGGCACCACGGGAGTACCCAAAGGGGTTATGCTCACCCACGACAATATTATCAGTAATTTGATCGCTGTTCGCGAAATACCTTGTTATGGTCCAGCGCACAGGGCTTTAAGTTTCCTGCCTATATGTCATATTTACGAGCGAACGCTCAATTACACATTTTTATACCTGGGACTCAGCATGTATTACCTGGGAAACATGGCACTCATCAGCGATAGTCTCAAAGAGGTGAATCCGAATGTTTTTACAACGGTACCGCGCTTATTGGAAAAAGTTTATGATAAAATTATGGCCAAAGGGCGCGGCCTGAAAGGCATCAAGCGGATGATTTTTTTCTGGTCAAATGCAGTAGGACTGGCATACGAACACGGAAAGACCCGCAGGAACCCGATTTATGCCATCAAGTTGTTTATTGCGCGTAAGTTGGTTTTCAGCAAGTGGCGTGAGGGCCTTGGTAAAAACCTGGATATCGTGGTATCGGGCGGAGCCGCGCTCCAGCCCAGGTTGTCGCGTGTTTTTTGGGCGGCAGGACTCAGGGTTCTCGAAGGGTACGGCCTTACAGAAACCTCGCCGGTGATCGCTGTGGAGCATTTCGGGCCGGGAGGGCTCAAATTTGGAACGGTTGGACCGCCTGTTAAGAATGTAACGGTTAAAATTGCTGAAGACGGCGAAATCCTCGTAAAAGGCCCCAGTGTGATGCTGGGTTACTACAAGGATCCTGAGCTTACCGCATCGGTAATCGACAAGGAGGGCTGGTTTCATACCGGCGATATTGGCCGTTTCGAACCTGAAGGGCAGCTCAAGATTACCGACCGCAAGAAAATGATTTTCAAAACATCTTTTGGAAAATACATTGCGCCGCAACTAATCGAAAACAAGTTTAAGGAATCGCCTTTCATCGACCAGTTATTGGTCGTTGGTGAGAACCAGAAATTTGCAGGAGCTCTGATTGTGCCGGATTTTGCTCACCTGAAATCCTGGTGTTCCGTAAAGGGCATATCATACACTACAAACCCTGAAATGATAGCCAATCCTGAAATCAGAAAGCGAATTGAGCAAGAGGTTGCCCTATACAATAAATCTTTTGGCGATTGGGAACGGATTCAGAAATTCGAACTGATAGACCACGAATGGTCCGTTGAGGGAGAACAACTCAGCGCCACGCTTAAGGTGCGCCGAAGCCATGTTTCAAAAGTCTATGCTGACAAAATCAGCAAAATATTCGGCCTGGATTCTTAAGTGGATTATACCTTCTGGTCAACCTCTTTCATGGAGAGATTGATTCTTTTACGGGATGCTTCCACTTGAAGCACTTTGACCTTAACTTTCTGGTTGAGTTTAACCACATCGGAAGGATTGCTTACAAACGCATTTGCCAATTGGCTGATGTGTACCAGTCCATCCTGATGCACTCCCACATCCACAAATGCACCAAAAGCAGTAATATTGGTAATAATTCCCGGCAATATCATGCCTTCGCGCAGGTCTTCGATGCTATTTACTGATTGGTCGAATTCAAAGGCATCGAATTTTTGCCTCGGATCCCGGCCGGGTTTGGCAAGTTCCTGCAAAATATCCTTTAGGGTAGGCAACCCGGTTTTATCATCAACGTAATTTTCCAGTTTGATTTGTTTTTGCAGAGTGGGTTCTTTCATGAGGGTAGCCAGATCGGCCCCGAGGTCTGAGGCCATTTTCTTTACCAGATGGTACTTTTCGGGGTGAACTGCACTCTTGTCGAGAGGGTTTTCCGATTGATTCACACGGATAAAACCGGCAGCTTGCTCAAAGGCCTTATCACCCAGGCGGGGCACTTTTCGCAATGCCTGGCGCGATGTGAAAGGTCCTGTTTCGCTTCTGTATTTCACAATGGCTGCTGCAAGCGATGGACCAACACCTGATATATAGGAGAGCAGTTCTTTACTGGCAGTATTTGCTTCCACACCAACTGCGTTAACAGCACTTTCTACAACATCGTCGAGACTCTGCTTCAAAAGTTTCTGGTCCACATCGTGCTGGTATTGGCCAACCCCGATACTTTTCGGATCTATTTTAACCAGTTCGGCCAGTGGGTCTGTTAATCGCCGGCCAATACTCACGGCTCCCCGCACGGTTACATCATAGTTGGGGAATTCATCGCGGGCAACTGCCGAGGCTGAATAAACAGAAGCCCCGCTTTCGTTTACCATAACAGCAATCACCGGAGTGCTGAATGGAATTTTTCTGATGAATTGTTCTGTTTCCCTTCCGGCAGTTCCGTTTCCGATAGCTATGGCTTCGATCTGATATGCGCTGACCAGGTTCAGAATCTTCGAGGATGCTTCACGGAATTGGTTTTGTGGCGGATGTGGAAAGATGGTCTCATTGTGCAACAATTTACCTTCCCGGCTCAGGCATACTACTTTGCAGCCAGTTCGGAATCCCGGATCGATGGCCAGTACCCTTTTCTGACCAAGCGGAGGTGCCAGCAATAATTGCCTCAGATTTTCAGCAAAAACCTGAATGGCTTCCTTGTCGGCAATTTCCTTCAACAAATTGCGGATTTCGGTTTCCATCGAGGGAGCAAGCAATCTTTTATAGGAGTCATCTACTGCCAGGGCAACCTGTTGGCTGGCTAGGGTACGGCCTTTTACGTGCTGCCTGTGAAGCAATTCGAGCGCAGTTTCCTTGTCGGGAGCAATATCGATTTTAAGAAACCCTTCGTTTTCGCCACGAAACATGGCCAAAATCCGATGCGATGGAGCTTTGCTTATTTTTTCGTTCCATTCGAAGTAGTTTTCATATTTCTGGCCATCAGCTTCCTTTCCCTTGGCCACCTGACTTTTGATTATCGCTTCTCTTTCAAAGAGCCTCCTCATCCGGGCACGGGTTCCGGCATCCTCGTTGACCCATTCGGCAATAATGTCGCGTGCACCTGCAAGAGCTTCTTCCGGAGTTTCAACCCCTTTTTCACCATCAACAAAACCCTGAGCTTTCGCCAATGGGTCGGATTGAGGTTGTGCAAACAACCATTTTGCCAAAGGTTCAAGCCCCTTCGAAACAGCTACCGTAGCGCGCGTCTTCCTTTTAGGCCTGAAAGGAAGGTAAAGGTCTTCCAGCTCGGCCATGGTTTTGGCATTATTGATGGAAAGTTCCAGATCGGGAGTTAGCTTATCCTGCTCGCGGATAGACGACAGGATTGATTCCCGCCTTTTATCAAGCTCTTCGAGTTGGGCCTTACGGTCACGAATCTGGGCAATCTGCTGTTCGTCGAGCGAACCGGTCATCTCCTTACGGTACCGGGCAATAAATGGAACGGTAGCTCCTTGCTGCAGCAACTCCACAGTACGATTTATTTGGCCAATGGTAAGACTCAGTTCGGAGGCAATTTGGTTGCAATGGTTTTCGGAAATCATTTTTTATGCTGGTAAGTATTTTGAAAAAATCGGTAAAATTGGCCACGGCCGTTATTCTACAAAAACATGGGTGGCAAAGATAACAAATAGCTCAGTTTATAAAATGAAATGCAAGCTGGCCAACAGGTTTAAAGGACATCCGGTGGTGCCGGCATGGTCCATGAGTACGCAATGCCTGGAGGTGTGCTGCCGTTGGGTAGCCTTTATTTCTTTTCCAATTATAGGCTGGAAATTCATCGTGCAGCTTGTTCATATATTCGTCGCGCCAGGTTTTGGCAAGTACCGAGGCTGCAGCAATGGCTAGATACTTCTTGTCGCCTTGCACTATGCATTGGTGGGGTATATTGCCAAATTTCCGGAACCGGTTGCCATCTACAATGATGAATTCGGGAACCAGCTGAAGCTGCTCTAGGGCATGGTGCATCGCTTCAATACTCGCATTCAGAATATTTACCCGGTCAATCTTTGCAGGCTCTACCATGCTCACAGCAAATGCAACTGCCTCTTTTTCAATTACCAGCCGGAGCAATTTGCGTTTGGAGGTCGAAAGGGTTTTGGAATCGTCGAGGTGGGTTTCGAGATAGGGGCTGGGCTTATCGGGCAGGATGACTGCCGCGGCAAAAACAGGTCCTGCGAGGCACCCGCGTCCGGCCTCATCGCATCCGGCCTCAGGGAGGTGGCCGCTGAAGTTACTTTGCAGAGGCAACCGGCTCATGACTCAATCAGGCTGTTGAATAGCATCAGATAGCGCTCTTTCTGCGAATCGAACGAATAGCGGTCGATGACCGTTTGCCGTCCGGCTTTTCCCAAGCGGCTTCGCAACTCCTGCGATTCTATAAGTGCCGAAAGCTTCTCTATCCATTCCCCGGGGTCATTTGCTAAAAAGCCGTTGACTCCGTCGGTGATAATCTCAGAATTTACCCCAACGGGCGACATGATGGTTGGAATTTCGAGGGCCATGTACTGTAAACCCTTAAAGCCACACTTGCCCCGCGTCCATTCATTATCGGGCAAAGGCATAATGCCGATATCGAGAGGATACAGGTCTTCAACCTCCCTTTCTGCTTTCCAAGCAACGTTTTCAAGACCGAGAAGGTCGGCTGCAAGTGGCTTGTTGGAAATCACCCTGAAAATAATTTGGTCGCGGTACTTCTGTTGTATCTCCTTGAGAACGGGAACTGCTACCTGTAGATGCTTCATGGTGGTTGCAGACCCGGTCCATCCAATACAGATTTTCTCTTCCTGGGTTTTGGATTTTTGAGCTGGGACGTACTTTTGGGTATCAATGGTGGTTGGGATTACAGACACTTGGTCGTTGAATTGCAAAGTCCATTGTTTCAAAAAACTGTTACCTACCAGAACCATATCGCAGAGCCTGGCTATTTCGGCTGTTTTCATGGGTCTTTTGAGCCACGAAAATTGTCGGTTGCCGTCGGAAGTATCGTTTATCCAAATACTATCGTCGAAATCGAGGATCATTTTCACTCCCCTGCCCTTCAAAAAACGTTCGAACCAGGTAACGCCAAGCATATGCACCTCACGGTATATAAACACAAGATCGTATTGTCCTGCCTTTTTCATATCTGAAAGTCTGCGCCAAAAGGTTTTAAACAGGATGCGGGATTTGGCCAGGTACCTCCCCGGGGCATAAAAAGCGGCATCATCCTTTTCGTTTATCAAAAAAGAAATATCGCAATGGTAGCCATTGGCACGGAGATAATCGATGTATTGCTCAAAACGGAACCGTTGGCCAGGTGAGCGGCCAGGCCTGTGGGCTACCAAAAACAATACTTTTTTGGCCATCGAAAGAAACTGATTTTCAGGTTTCGGTTAAGCTCCCGACTTGGCAAGCATTCCAACCACAGAGTCAAAAAGGATCCGTCCGTCGGTGTTTCCAAGTTCGGGATCGGCAGCCCGCTCCGGGTGTGGCATCATTCCAAACACATTGCGTTTCACATTGCATACGCCTGCAATATTCTGAATTGAACCATTCGGATTGGCATCTTCTGTTGGCAGCCCTGATTCGTTGCAGTATCTGAATAGGATCTGGTCTTTTTTATTCATATTGTAAAGAACATCGTCGGGGGCAAAATACCTTCCTTCGCCGTGAGCAATGGGTATTTTAAGCACCTGACCCACATTCAGCCCGGAGGTAAAAATGGTTTTTTTTGTTTCGGTCCTGATGTAAGTGTTGCGGCAAATAAACCTGTGGTTGTTGTTATGTAAAAGCGCCCCGGGTAAAAGCTGGGCTTCGCACAGTATCTGAAAACCATTGCAGATACCCAAAACGAGTCCGCCCTTGTTGGCAAACCCGATGACCTGCTCCATGATGGGCGAAAAACGGGCAATGGCACCGGAGCGAAGGTAGTCGCCGAAAGAAAACCCACCAGGCAATATTACCATATCGCAATCCTGAAGGCTTGTATCCTTGTGCCAGAGAGTAACTACTTCGCGTTTTAGTAGTTTCTTTAAAACGTAAACCATGTCGTGATCACAATTGGACCCGGGAAATACAACAACTCCAAATTTCATCGGAAAACGATTTTAAAGTTTAAGGCTGTCCTGACGATACACCTGACCAGGAAAATCAAATCATTATTAAAAATGGCAATAAAAATGAGGCAAGCATACTCTGCTCATTTTACATGGCAAAGGTAAAAAATGCCTTTTGAAAAAATACAGCGTAAAATAATGCTTAAAGCCAATATCGTGATTTTCATACCCCTGTCCATGAAATTTTTCCAATGATTATGGCAGCAAGCAAAACATAAAACATGAATTCTGCAATCCACTTTCTTTTCAACTCGAATAAAAACACCGAAATAAACAGGCTTAAGGGGGTCATTAAAATTGCGAGGTGAATATCGAAATAATCTTTCACGAAGATGGTTGATACCATTGAGAAAAGTAAATAGTAAACAAACATTCCAAACCTATTCCTAATCCGCACCGGTTTGTCGGGCAGGTAACCGGTAATTACCCTGAAAATGGCCAGAATGGATAGAAGTATAATGACTATTATGAATACCCTTGTGTAAGGAAAAAGAATGGTGTTAAAAACCTGAAACAGGTCAAAACGACCAAATAATTCACCAAAATTATCAAACCTGTCGGTAAGAAACCACCATGCACCCAATATAAAAAAGGGTGTAAGAAAACCCAAAATGGTTGCTGCAATGGATCTGATGGAGACCACCAGGTACAGGCTTATGACAACCAGAAGCCACCCCAGAAAAATAAAAGCCGGGACATAGAATAATGCAGCCAACGATATCAGTAAACCCAAATTGAAAACTTCGAGGGTAGGGTCTTTATGGTCGAGAATAGCCATCAGGCGGATCAAAGCCAGAATTAGAAAGAGGTTGGCAGGAATAATCGGGTGAAAGCTTAGCAAGGAAGGGTCGGAGCTCATCAAAACCAAAAACAACAAACCCGGAAGCCAGGTTTGCTTTCCAACAAGGTTGTTAGTCTGGGCAGCACCATTGATCAAAACGGCCTGAAAAAAAACCAGACCAAAGGCTAAAATAATCTGAATGAGCGGATAAGGAGCCAAACCAATCACCAGCAATGCATACAAGGGTGCATCTGATTCTCTGCCCATTTCCAAATCCCTGAAGGCAAAAAAACCATCGGCCCAAAGCAATAAACCTATGGGAACCAAAAGAAAGACAATCCAATGAAAACTTTTCTTAAATGTGCGGATGAGCATTTGCCAGACTTGCTATAAAGGGGTTAAATATATTTTAATAGGTCTCTTCCAATATCGCCTCTAAAGTATTTTCCTTCGTAGTTGATACAAGTGGCGCTCTGGTAGGAAGTTTCGATGGCTGATGGTAGGGTTGGAGCCAGGCTGGTTAATGCAATTACCCTTCCGCCACTTGTTTGTGGCCGGGCAGCATCACCTGTTAGACCGGCATAAAACACGTTACTATTTTGTACCTTGTCGATTCCACTTACAACCATACCTTTTGAGTAATCGCCGGGATAACCACCGGAGGCAAGGATGATGGTGGCAGCAAAATCAGATGATACTTTCAGGCTTTGGGTATCGAGCGTGCCTTTTGCAGCAGCTATAAGCAATGAAACAAAATCTGATTCGATGCGCGGCAGAATGGCCTCAGCCTCAGGGTCCCCCAGCCTTACGTTGTACTCAATCACACTTGGTTCGCCGGCATCATTCATTAACCCAAAAAACAAAAATCCACAATAGGGTATATTTTCCTTTTTGAGTCCTTCAACAGTAGGTCTAACAACCCGGTCATCTACCTTTTGCATAAACATTTTATCGGCAAAAGGTACAGGCGAAATGGCTCCCATGCCTCCTGTGTTTGGGCCGGTGTCGTTCTCCCCTATTCGCTTATAATCTTTAGCCTCCGGAAGCATCAGATATTGGCTGCCATCGGTAATGGCAAACACCGAAAGTTCTATTCCGTGGAGAAACTCTTCAATTACAACAGTATCAGATGCTTTCCCGAATTTTTGTTTCAGCAACATTTCCTCAAGAACCAGGTTCGCTTCGCCAACATCTTGGCAAATAGCCACACCTTTGCCAGCTGCAAGGCCGTCGGCTTTTATTACATAAGGCGGCTTCAGGGATGCAACAAATTTTTTGGCATCATCGATTTCGGCCTGACCAAAGGCCCGGTAAGCTGCCGTTGGAATCCCATGCCTTTGCATAAAAGTTTTGGCAAAAGCCTTGCTGCCTTCCAATTGTGCGGCAGCTTTAGCAGGCCCTACTACCATAACATGCCTGAGGTCTTCTCTGGTAGCGAAATAGTCGGCAATACCCATCACCAAAGGCTCTTCAGGCCCAACTAAAATTAAATTGACATCCTGTTCGAGGATAAACTGCCCAATTGTTGGAAAGTCGCAGGGATCAAAATCCATGTTTTTTCCAACCAGGGACGTTCCTGGATTTCCCGGTGCGATAAAAAGCTCATCGCACATGGGGCTCTGCGAGATTTTCCAGGCAAGGGCATGTTCACGGCCTCCCGAACCCAGAATCAATATTTTAATTTTTGAAGCAGCTGTTTCCAAACCTGTGGGTAATTTAACAAGATAAAAATTTGCTCACCTGAGCCCTTCTCTTTCAAGCAAGGCTTTAATTTCGGGCTCCCTGCCCCGAAACCTTTTGAAAAGATCCATCGGATGTTCCGTTCCTCCTTTGGATAAAATGTGTTCACGAAAAGATTCTGCAGTATCGCTATCAAAAACGCCGTTGTTTTTAAACACTTCAAAAGCATCGGCATCAAGCACTTCCGCCCACTTATAGCTATAATAACCGGAGGCATATCCCCCTGCAAATATATGGGCAAATGTTGTACTGGTAAGCGTATTTTCGACCGGAGGAAACAATCTGAGCGTCTTAAGGGCCTCCTGTTCAAAGTCTACTGCAGATTCTACTATAGGCTCCGTTACCGAGTGCCAGGCCATGTCGAGGAACCCAAAACCCAATTGCCTTACAGCGGCAAAGCCAGCATGGAAGTTTCTTGCTTCCACAATTTTTTTTATCAACCCACCTGGCATGACTTCGCCTGTTTGGTAGTGCCTGGCAAAAAGGTTGAGAAACTCTTCTTCAACAGCCCAGTTTTCCATGATTTGCGAGGGAAGTTCCACAAAATCGCGATAAACATTGGTACCAGAAAGACCTGCATAGATAACCTGCGAAAAAATACCATGCAATGCATGTCCAAATTCGTGCAGGAAGGTGTTAAATTCATCATGTGTCAACAGGGAGGGTTTGGTGGTGGTAGGGCTGGCAAAATTGCAAACCAGCGAAACATGCGGTCTGATGTTTTTGCCACCTGTTTGCTCCTGGTCCCTAAAAACCGTCATCCATGCCCCCTGGTTTTTCCCTTCGCGTGGAAAAAAGTCAAGGTACAAAATGGCCAAAAAATCATCATTTTTGCCATAAACCTCATAAACTTGATTTTCGGCATGATATACCGGTATTGTATGGTTTTGGATATACTTTAATCCCCACAAGCGACCAGTCAGTGTAAAAACCCCTTGAACTACATCATCCAATTTAAAGTAGGGTCGCAGTTCCTCCTTATCGAAATCGAATGATGCTTTGCGTAATTTCTCTTCAAAATAATGCCAGTCCCAGGGCTTCAGATCAAAATCTGCTCCAACCTCAGCAGCGAATGCCTGTAAATGCTCCAGTTCTTTTTGAGCCACCGGCATAAAGGCGTGGTACAACCGGTGCAAAAATTCTTCAACCTTTTCGACTGTCATGGCCATGCTTTCAACGAGTACATAGTGGGCATGTGATTTATACCCAAGGATCCTGGCACGTTCCAGACGCAGGTTGGCGAGTTGTATTATTATTTCGCGATTGTCGTATTGATTCGACCGGAAAGCCCTCTGATTTGCAGCTTTAAACAATTTTTCGCGCAGATGCCGCCGCTCAGCATATTGCATAAAAGGCCAATAGCTTGGTGCTTTTAGAGTTATGACCCAACCTTGCAAACCACGACTATGGGCTTCTTCAGCGGCAACTTCTTTTTGTGAAGAAGGTAATCCTGCGAGGTCGTCAGGATCAGTCAGATGTAGAACCCAATTGTTGGTTTCGGCAAGCAGGTTGTCCTCGAATCTGAGTGAGAGTTCGCTTAACCGGCGCGAAATTTCCCGAAGTCGCTGCTGATCCGGCTCGCCAAGGTTTGCTCCCTCTCGTACAAACATTTTATATGTTTTATCTACCAGCATTGCCTCCTCCGGAGTAGGTTCCCATGCATCACGTTTATTATAAACCTCCCTGATCCTTCTGAAAAGTCTTACATTGAAAAGCACATCGTTTTGGTAATCAGCCAGGAGAGGCGCCACTTCCCTTGCAATTTCCTGCATTTGCGGATTTGTTTCAGCACTGTTCAGGGCAAAAAATATGTTGCTAATCCTGGCAAGTCTTGAGCCGCAGCGACTCAGCGACTCCATAGTATTGGCAAAATCAGGTTCCACATCCTGCCCGGCTATAGCACTGATTTCATTTAGTGCCTCTTTTATGGTTTCTATAAATGCGGGCAAAAAATGTTCAGGCTTGATCAAATGAAAAGGTGGAGTTTGATAAGGCGTATTAAATTCGACCAGAAGGGGATTTGGATCGAGGCTTAATTCATAAGTTTCAGAATTCATCAGAAAGGAGTCAGGTGTCGGAAATGAGATATTTTAAACCAAACAAGGCTATGAATCATTTTGTTTTGTGCTTTTTCGCCAACAAGAAGCTTCTGCTTTGTATCATGCCCGTAAAAACATACAAGTATAATGATTTTTTCAGGAAGGGATTGATGTAAAATCATATCCGGCAACTCAAATTTGACCATACATAACCTAACAGCTTGTTATTGGGCAGACTAAAACCTTGCAGATCAGCGCAAACTTTAACACTGTATGTTTCATACGCTCTATAGAAAGAAAAGCCAGAGGAGAAATCAATTTTATATGATCAAATGGTAAAACCAAAAAATTACTTATTTAAGGCCGTAGAAAACCATTGGTTGTAAACCACTATAGCATATTTTAGGAAATTACACAAATCGCTGAATTATTATGCTTTCCAAGCGAATAATTTTACGATCAATGGATTATTGCGGACAGCAATGTATTTTTCATTTAAAAACAGCCCTAAATATCAGGCAATTTCAGGCCTGGTACTTACGGCCATAAATCATTGTACAATGAGTAAAGGGAAGCAGGTTTTGAAATGGGGAACCATAGCATTTTTGTTAATGGTTTCCGGGGTCATTACATACAGCAGTACTCCTCCGACAGTGTTTTTCAGAGAAGGATTCGAGACTGGCGGAACACAACTGCCTTCGGGATGGATAAATGTGGCTATTGTAAACAACGATACATGGAGGGTTGGACAGGGCGCTGGCCCATTTCCTCCGGGACAGTCGGGATTGCCCGACGTGGCTGCAGTAGGGGCTACCAATGCTTTCTTCAGGGTGCCATCCTCCAACCCCTTTGTAAGCAGGCTGATATCGCCTCCAATCAATCTTGAATTTGCCGTAAACCCTGAGTTGCGATTCTGGCATGCTCAGGTTCCCCGCGATGGAATGCACGCAAGGCTGGTGGTTTATATTGCTACAAACATCAACGGCCCCTGGACTACAATTGCCAGTTTCCCGAATCCTGTGACTCATTGGGTCGAACGGACCATTCTTATACCCGGCGGCTCCAGAAACCTTTTCGTGGCTTTTGAGGGGCACTCCGGTCAAGGCCTTGGCGGAAGTGTGTGCGTTGATGAGGTTAGCGTTGTCGAAACTGGTACCTTGCCTCGAGAAGTTTCGAACATTGCCTCTTTTCAACCCAGCACCGAATTTGTATCTACCGGGTCAACCAGAAATCAGGTTTTGAATACGGCTGTAAAGGTTATTGGAAACACTGGAGCCTTGAATCTGGCTAATTTTACTGTTGTTTCGCAAAGCACCAACCACAACGACGTTGCGCCAAACGGTGTAAGGTTGTGGGCATCAAACATTGAAAGTTTCAGAAACGCTGCCCCCATAGGAAGCCCTCAAAGTCTGGTAAATGGGCAGGCCGTTTTCACGGGCCTTAACTTGCCCCTGGCCACAGGCTACACCTATTTTTGGGTAACATTCGACGTGGCATCCAATGCCCAGGCAGGTAATTTTATTGACGCCAGCCTACCCATTGGCGGTCTTACCATTAATAGTCAAAACCTTCCTCTGCAAGAGCAGAATCCGGCAGGAAGAAGGGTTATAGCACAAACCGTTTTTTTCGACGACTTTGAGACCGAAAGAGGCTGGATTCTTTCAGGAGAATGGCAACGCGCCAATGCCCAGGGGCTTGGAGGACATCAGAACGGTCAAGGCGAAACTTCGGGGCCACCTGACCCTGCTCAGGCCATTAGCGGAACCCGGATTTTGGGAACAGATATTACCGGACTTGGAACCTATCCGGGAAATTACGAGCCGAATCTGCCGGAAATGGACTATGTTGCAGTAAGTCCCGAAATCAATATGTTTTATTTTTCCGATGTTACTTTAAGTTTTGAGAGGTGGCTGAATGTTCACATTTTCCACAGGGCAAATATCGATGTAAGTACTGATAATGGCTTAACATGGACTAACCTGTGGACGAACTATGCCGTAAACAACACTTCGAATTGGGGCCAGGTTTCATACTCAGTACCGTGGGCAAGCAGGAAGCCATCCGTACGTTTTCGCTTCGGATTGGGCGAAACCGGAGGTACCAACCTTCAAAGCGGATGGAATATTGACGATCTGGTAATAACCGGCACATTTATAACAACTGATGTTGGAGTTAGTCAATGGGTAACACCCAGGAGCACCTGCAACCTTGGACCAAACGAGCTTGTTACAGTAATTATAACAAACTATGGGGCTGCAACTACCCCAGCCATTATTCCTGTTGCATTTTCGATCAATGATGGCCAAACGTGGATGCGCGACACCCTAAGAACAGCTATCCCAGTTGGGCAAAGTGTTCCTTTCACTTTTGGACCAAAGGCAAATTTCTCTGCTCCCGGCAATTATGGTAATATTATTGCCAAAACCGAACTGCAAAGCGATCAATATCCTGACAATGATGTGTATTTAACCGAAGTATTTTCAGCACCGGTGGTAGCTATTCCATATAGTGAAAGTTTTGAAACAGGGCCAAACTTCTGGAGGGTGCACGGAACCAATGCTTCCATGGAATTGTCAATGCCGGTGGCTCCGGTTATTAACAATGCGTTTAGCGGCAATATGGCCTGGGTTACCAACTCGTTTGGAAACTATAATGCAGGTGAAATTTCAATAGTTGAAAGTCCGTGCTTTAATCTCACCGGTATTTCGAGTCCTGTTTTAGATTTAAACCTGCAGGTTCATACCCCGACTGGTTTGGATGGAGCAGCAATAGATTATTCGCTCGATGGCGGCTTTACGTGGACCCGCCTTGAACCCAGAAGCCCGGCACTTGCCTGGTTTTGGTACAACCACAGTAATATTACCGGTTTACTGGCAGCCACAGGTAATGGCAGAGGCTGGACCGGCAACAGCAACGGATGGATCAACCCGCGGATTGTGCTGCCTGTAATTCTGGGAAACCAGCCGTCGGTCAGGTTCAGATTGATTTTCGCTGCACAAAATGTTCCACTTCCATTTGAAGGGGTCGCTATGGATCTTTTCAGAATATATCAAGCCCCACCTGATGTAGGCATAGCAGCTATCACCGAGCCGGTTACTGCATGCACCCTCGACAAAAATCAACAAATAACAGCCACAATTAGAAATATGGGTATTGATACTCTGAGAACCGGAACCATCATCCCGGTAAATCTCATGCTCCTGAACGACACAGTTTATATCAGAGAACTTTTTACATTGTCAGCCAATCTGGCGCCTGGACTGTCGGTTCCTTACACTTTCATAAGGAGGGTGGATATGTCGAAACCCGGAACATACAATTTAACTGCATATACCAGAATGCCTGGCGACATAGGTTTTTATACTCCGGGGGTTTCAAACGATTCATTGACCGTGGCAGTGATTCACCATGGCTTGCCCGAACTTAATCTGGGATCTGATTTTTATACAACCAACCCTGGTTCTGTTGTGTTAGATGCCGGTGTTGGCAGGACCCATTACTTGTGGCAGGACGGCTCCGGCGGGCAAACCTTCAGCGTTTCAAATCCT
>DATIKH010000009.1:0-24198 GCA_035477775.1 Bacteroidales bacterium
GGTGCCGAACAAGGAAAAGATTGAATTCATTCTTGCCTGGAACCAGCCGGAAGGGCTGTTTGCCCAATATCCCAACCTGAAAACCATTTCGTCGATGGGCGCCGGGGTCGATCACCTGATCAGGGCCAACGACATTGCCCCGCAGGTACAGCTTGTGCGGATCATTGACCCGCTGCTTTCGCAGGATATGTTCGAGTTCGTTTTGGCTATCATAATGAACCGCCTGCGCATGTTACCCTTTTACTACGAAAACCAGAAACAGAAAGTCTGGAAGAAAAAACTTTACCAGCGCATATCCGATGTAAGAATAGGCATAATGGGTACCGGTAAAATCGGATCGCATGTGGCCGGAAAGCTGGCGGCCATGGGCTTTTCGGTATCAGGCTGGGGGCGATCGGGAGAATATGCTCCGGCAGGACTGAGGAAATTACATGGCAACGATCAGCTTGAAGCATTTTTAAGTGGTTGCAACATGCTGATTTCCCTGCTTCCGCTCACATCCGAAACCCGAGGCATATTGAACAAAACCAATCTGAAAATTTTGCCTCAGGGAGCGTGGTTGATAAATATCGGCAGAGGTGGCCTGGTAGTTGATAAAGACCTGGTTCAGTTGTTAGACGAAGGCCATCTCGATGGGGCCAGCCTCGACGTGTTTCATGAGGAGCCGCTTCCCAATGACCATCCGTTTTGGAGCCATCCTAAAATCCACATCACGCCCCACATTGCCAGCCTTACGCACCCCGGCTCAGTTGCCGGACAAATTGTGGATAACTATTATCGCACCATCAACAACCAGCCACTAATAAATTTGGTAAACAGAGACCTTGAGTATTGACCTGGTTGTTTGACCAATAAATTAAACCAACAGCCTTGAGAAATTTTACAACTCCATGAAATATCCTTTAGGCGGAATCATCCCGCCGCTTACGACACCTTTCGACCAGAATGAAAACTTTCTGCCCGAAAAACTCAAAAGCAACATCAGGCAATTGAGCAGGTATGATTTGTCGGGGTTTTTGGTTTTGGGAACCAACGGCGAGTCGGTCATGCTCGACCAGAAAGAAAAACTGGAAGTAATTCATGCAGCCCGTGAGGCCATTGAACCGGGAAAGATGATGTTTGCCGGCACCGGGTGCGAGTCGGTGCGCGAAACCACTGTACTCACACGCGAAGCCGCCCGTGCAGGTGCCGATGCCGCCGTGGTACTCAATCCGTTTTATTTCAAGGCCCAACTCGACCATGAGGCGCTGAAGAAACACTTCTGGACGGTTGCCGATGCCGCAACCATACCAGTAATCATTTACAACATGCCTCAGAATACCGGTCTTGATATGACCGCTGAAACCATACTCGAAATAGCGGGTCATCCTAACATTATAGGTTTGAAGGATTCGGGAGGGGATTTAGGAAAAATGGACGCGATTATCCGACAGGCCAAGCCAGGCTTTCGAACGCTTGTAGGTTCGGCGGGTTTTTTGCTTCCGGCTTTGAAGCTCGGCGCCGCAGGTGGTGTTCTGGCCTTGGCCAACATAGCGCCCGTGATTTGTCTTAAAATTCTTAAGCTTTTTTCGGATGGCAATATTGATGAAGCCGAAATTCTTCAAAAACAAATATTAGCCCTCAACACCGCAGTTACCCGCGGATGGGGCGTGCCTGCACTCAAGGAGGCCATGGACATGTTGGGCCTTTACGGCGGACCGGCACGCCTTCCTCTGATGAAGGCCACTCCTCAAATCAAAGAAAACCTCCTGCAATTGCTCAAGGAAAACAACGTGCAACCGGTTTGATGTATAGATTACGGGAACATATAAATAAGCATGACTTCAATACCACAAAAATTATCAGGTTACCTTCTTGCAAACGCCGGAATAAAACAAATCCTGGTAATGGTTCCGTTACAGGTGGCTTTTTTCTTTTTCTTATTTCCTTTTCTTGCAGACCGATTTGGGCCGGGCGATTTTATGCAACCTCTCGATTTAATGTTTGGGTTCACTGCATGTGAAGCCTTTAGCCACCTGCAACAGTTAGGAGACCAGGGCAGGAAAGGCTATCTGATTACCCTTGTTTTTGCAGACACTTTGTATCCACTGGTTTACAGCACATTGCTGGCACTCATCATAAGTGCGGGAATCAAAAGAATGAATACATCAAAACCCAACTGGAAAGTCATAAATTTGATTCCTTATTTTGCAGCCTATTTCGACTTACTTGAAAACGCAGGAATCATGGCCATGCTGATTTCCTTTCCGGATAAAACATCGCTGGCAGCATGGCTGGCCTCGGTTGCCGGAATGCTTAAATGGTCGTTTGTTGCCATTTCGGTCCTGGTGGCAGCAGGTGGCATTGTACGGCTGCTTTTTTTTAATAAAAAATAGTATCCTGTCTATAAGACAAATATGTATTTCAATCCATACAAAAACCAATCTACGATGAAGATTACTTCCATTCTCGCTTTGGCAATTTTAATACTACCCGGCATGGCAAATCTTGCATTGGGTCAGGAAGACGACAAGCTTCGCCAAAGGGCTGAGGCGCTACACCAAAGGATTTTAACCATCGACACCCATGTTGACACGCCCCTGCACATGCTCGATGGCGATTTCGATATTAGCCAAAGGCACGATCCACGCGGGCGTGGCGCAAAGCTCGATTTTCCGCGGATGTGGGAAGGAGGGCTCGATGCTGCTTTTTTTGCGGTTTTTATCGGCCAGGGGCCACTTACTCCCGAAGGATACGAGGCAGCGCTCAGGCGGTCGCTCGAAAAGTTTGTCATGATACGAAGCGCCATTCATACCCACAGCAATCAGTCGGGGCTTGCACTTACCTCCCGCGATGCCATGCGATTGAAACGGCAGGGGAAGCTAGCCATTTATATCGGTGTGGAAAATGCCTACCCTCTGGCGTACGACCTGAGCCTTATCCGTACTTTTTACGACCTGGGGGCAAGATACATCGGCCTTTCGCACTCCCTGAACAATCAGGTTAGCGATGCCTCAACGGACGAAGGTGGACCCGACCACAACGGCCTTTCTGCCTTTGGAAAAGATGTTGTGCGCGAGATGAACCGCCTCGGAATGATCGTTGACGTAAGCCATATCTCCGATGAAGCCTTTTACGATGTACTGCAAGTAACCAAAGCCCCGGTTATAGCCTCACACTCCAACGTACGCGCCCTGGCAAATCACCCGCGAAACATCGACGACAATATGATCAAAGCCCTGGCGGCAAACGGAGGCGTATTGCAACTTTCGATTCTGAGCGACTATGTGCGCGAAATGCCCTCGAATCCGCAGCGCGACTCTGCCATGGCCGACCTCCGGCAACGTTACAATAATTTCCAGGGCCTTACCGACGAGCAAATGGACAGCGCCCGCCGCGAATGGTTCGAAATCAGCATCAGGCATCCGCGGCCATTGGCTTCGGTGTCGGACCTGGTTGACCATATTGACCACGTAGTAAACCTTGTGGGTGTTGATTATGTTGGTATCGGAACCGATTTCGATGGAGGAGGAGCCCTCAAAGATTGTTTCGATGCTTCACAACTTGGAAACATCACCCTTGAATTGCTCAGGCGAGGCTACTCCCGAAGAGATATTGAAAAAATCTGGTCGGGTAATTTCTTGCGGGTTTTCAGGGAAAACGAACGAATTGCCGCCCGGCTTTCAAGATAAAAACCTTGATGGAGTCAGAATAGCCAAACTGCTGATTTTTAAGATCAGGTAGTTTGGCAGATATCCGGTTGATAGATTTTATTTAAACAAACTTGCATTTTTCAACGTTTGTTTAAAACAAAATTTTATACATTTGGGACTTCTTTAAGGTTGATGGAAAGTTGGGTCAGGAACATAACTCTTAGTTCAAAGATTTGTTATTGCATAAAAACCAACGCGTCTTCCACTTTCTTAAATAAGTAAAAAATACAGCTCGAATGTTAAACATTAAACCAATCGTTATGAAAAAATCTTTTTTGCTTTTGGCTTTCGTAATGTTCTTTGTGGCGAACGCCTTTTCTCAAGCCGATCAGATAGTAGGAATTTGGTTAACCGCTGAAGGAACATCTCAGATTGAGATCAGCAAAGCTCCAAACGGCCAGTATGTTGGTCGAATTGTTTGGATGGAAGAGCCACTCAATGAACAAGGAAGGCCAAAGGTTGATGAAGATAACCCCAACGCTGCCCTTCGGACCAGACCATTGCAAAACCTTCAGATATTGCAGGGTTTCACATACAATGCCAACCGGCGGGAGTGGTCGGGGGGTACCATTTACGACCCCGAAGAAGGTAAAACTTATGATGCTGTGATGCGTCTGGAGGGAAACAACACCCTGGTGCTCAGGGGTTTTGTAATGGGGATGCGTATGCTCGGCCGCAATTCTACCTGGACACGCGAACGGGCCAGAAGGTAATTATCCAAAACCACAACAGAAAGCCCGCCCATAGTCTTTGGGGGGCTTTTTTTATTCCTTTAAATTAAAAACCATTCGTTTCCAAGAAAGCGAAAGGGCTGCCGGTTTCGGCAGCCCTTTCTCCTTTTTTGCGGAAGGGTATCTTACATCATACCGCCCATGCCGCCCATACCTGGGTTCATTGGCATTTCGGGTTTATCTTCCTTTATTTCGGCCACAACACATTCGGTTGTTAGCAGCATGGAAGCAATCGATGCGGCATTTTCCAGAGCAACGCGGGTTACCTTGGTAGGATCGATAACACCCGACTCATACAGGTTTTCGTATTTTTCGGTGCGGGCGTTGAAGCCATAATCGTTTTTGCCTTCTTTTACTTTCTGAACAACGATAGAACCTTCCAAACCGGCATTCTCTACAATCATTCTCAGGGGCTCTTCAAGAGCACGGCGAACAATTGCAACACCTGTAGTTTCGTCTTCGTTGTCGCCTTCATAGTTGTCGAGCGATGAAAGTGCGCGAATATAAGCTACGCCACCACCGGGCACAATACCTTCTTCAACTGCTGCACGGGTTGCATGCAGGGCATCGTCGAAGCGGTCTTTCTTTTCCTTCATTTCTACTTCGCTGGCAGCTCCAACGTAAAGAACAGCAACCCCGCCAGCCAATTTGGCAAGACGTTCCTGCAGTTTTTCACGGTCGTAGTCGCTGGTGGTATTTTCCATCTGCGATTTGATCTGATTGATGCGGGCTTTGATCAATTCTTTTTCGCCCTGGCCGCTTACGATGGTGGTGTTGTCTTTGTCAACCGAGATTTTCTCGGCACGACCCAAATGCGAAAGGTCAGCGTTTTCGAGCTTGTAACCTTGCTCTTCGCTGATAACGGTTCCGCCTGTCAGAACGGCAATGTCTTCGAGCATCGCTTTTCTGCGATCTCCAAACCCGGGAGCTTTCACGGCTACAATTTTCAACGAGCCGCGCAATTTGTTTACAACCAGTGTGGCAAGCGCTTCGCCATCAACGTCTTCCGAAATGATGAGCAGGGGTTTGCCGGTTTGAACAACTTTCTCCAGGATTGGCAGAAAATCCTTCATGGTGCTGATCTTTTTGTCGTAGATCAGAATATAGGGACTTTCATAAACCGCTTCCATTTTGTCGGTATCGGTGATAAAGTATGGGCTGATATAGCCACGGTCGAACTGCATACCCTCAACTACCTTCACGCTGGTTTCGGTACCTTTGGCTTCTTCGATGGTGATAACACCCTCTTTCTTAACTTTCGACATGGCTTCGGCGATCAGTTTGCCAATGGAGCTGTCGTTGTTGGCCGAAATGGTAGCAACTTGTTCGATTTTTTCGCTACTGTCGCCTACTTCTTTCGATTGTTTTTTCAGGTGGCTGATAACACGCTCTACGGCCTTATCAATACCTCTTTTGAGGTCCATCGGGTTGGCGCCTGCAGTAACATTTTTCAATCCGTTGTTGAAAATTGCCTGGGCAAGAACTGTTGCAGTTGTGGTACCATCGCCGGCAACATCGGCAGTTTTGCTGGCTACTTCTTTTACCATTTGAGCGCCCATGTTTTCAACGGGATCTTTAAGCTCAATTTCTTTAGCTACTGTAACACCGTCTTTAGAAATAGCAGGTGCGCCAAATTTTTTATCTAGAATCACATTACGCCCTTTAGGGCCGAGTGTCACTTTGACAGCATTCGATAGTTTGTCAACACCGACTTTCAATGAGCCGCGTGCTTCAAGACCGAAAATAATTTCTTTTGCCATATTTCAAAAAAGTTTAAAATCTTGTTAGATTGGTACTTAGGTTTAGATAATTGCAACAATGTCGGATTCGCGCATGATCAGGTAATCCCTGCCTTCAAAACTCAGCTCGGTACCCGCATATTTTCCATAAAGCACTTTGTCGCCAACTTTTACCGTCATGGGCTCGTCCTTCTTGCCTGGGCCGGCTGAAACTACGGTGCCTCTTTGTGGTTTTTCTTTGGCTGTATCGGGAATAATGATTCCTCCTACTGTTTTTTCCTCGGCGGGTGCTGGTTCAACCAGAACACGGTCTGCTAAAGGTTTGATTTTGATGTTTGCCATTTTTTTGAATTTGATTTATTGTTAAACAATGATGTTTTGTTGATTCAATATTTGCCTCACCCTTACCATAATTTATGCCAAAAGGATTTTTTGTCTTTTTTTCAGTATTTCGGGTGCTCTGGGTCACTGACAAATAAAAAATGCCAGAACGGTCCTGCCATTCTGACATATCTACAAAGCTTATAGAATTAGTTTACCTCTCCTGGCTGAGGGGTTTCTGCCGGCATTTGAGGCATTGGCATTGGTGCTTGCTGATTTGGTATCAAATCACGAACCTCACTTTGCTGAACAGGCTCCACACTTGAACGGGGTATTATAAATGTTGAAGTAAGTGTTAATAATACCAGAACAATTGCCAGCGTCCATGTTGACTTTTCAAGAAAGTCCGTTGTTTTTCTTACACCCATCACCTGGTTGTTGGAAGAAAAATTGGCAGCCAGTCCGCCTCCTTTGGCATTCTGAACAAGTACGATCAGCACCAAAAGGATGCAGGTGAGTATAATTAAAACCGAAATTAAAACGTATGCTCCCATTAATTGTGTTGTTTAAATTTGAGGCGATTTTAAAGCGTTAATTTTTTCTGCAAAGTAACTGCTTTTTTCCGGATATTTTATGGATAATTTCTGATATATGGCAATGGCCTTTGAAAAAAGCCCCTGACGGACAAAGACCTGAGCAAGTGTTTCGGAAGTAAAATCCTCAACACCCGATGTGGGTTTTTCAGCCAGGTTTTCGGTTGGAAGGTCTTTCTTTGGAAAGCCTATGCGCGGGTCCTCCTTGATGAATTTTTCGATAAGGTGGTCGTATTTGCGCCTTGGCAGTATGGTTTCAGGTTCTTTTTCCAGAATTTGGCCTCCATTTTCAACCTTCTGGGTGGTATGCTCGTCGAAACGCACCAATACACCAGAATTGGAAGAAACATTACCGGCCAGATTGGGCATTGGAGGTTGATTCTTTTTCTTTGTTAAAAAATGAAAGAACCCAAACACGCCGGTGCTTTGTTTCTTACCCAAAGTGGAAGCTTTTTCAACATTTCCAACAACCGGTTCAATCTTGCGATCCGACATAAAGCTTTGAAACTTCCTGCGGTCAATGGTCAGAGCTGCAGCCTGATTCACGTGTTCCTCAAAATCTTTGCTGCCCTCGATCTGAAGATTCTTTGCCAGCAAAATACGTAATGGAAGGCAATAGGGATAACGGGAGGCCAGCTTCCTCAGGTGAGTTACACTTTTGGAGTTTAATTTGCCTGGATTACCCAACAGGTCGATGAACATTTCCCTTTCCATACATCAAAATGGGTTACCAGTGCACAACGGCCTGATTGAAAATATCCTCTACCAGGGCCTCACTAATTATGGTAATTGCCTCGTCTTCAATTTCCGAAAGACTCCTATGGCTTGGGTAGTCCCAGAAACGTGAAAAACTCCGCTCGAAATTTTGGTCGGGCACGTATTCATTCAGAAATGACACCCTAACTGTAATGGTGAGGCGGTTCAGGGCGGCGCGGTCGCCTCCGGTGATAGCCGCCGGTGCCGTGTTATAATCAGTGATGCTTCCTTCGAAATGCAGATCACCGCCCGAAGGAACAAGTCGCAGATTGGTTTGTCGCAGAAACCTGTCTTTAAGGGCTTCGGTGAACCGATGGCTGAGAGTCGGTTGCACAAGCTGCGCATGGTTTGGAAAAAGGCTTACAGAAAACGTGGTAGCCTGTGGCGGTATGCTGGCACCGGTAAAACTGTAAATTCCACACGAATGTACCAGAGGAACCACTAAAACAAAAAGAATGACCCTGTAGAATAAATTCCTGGTTTTCAATTGAAAACAATTTAAGTGTTTAAGACACATGCCAGCCAGCCGGTAAGGAAGGAAATTCGCCTGTATGTTACATACCTGTATGTACGAAAATCCTCTTGTGACTCATATCTTATCTCAAATAGCGAAAGGACACAAAGTTACATAAATTCCAGTTAGCCTAAATCATATTCCTTGATTTTGCGGTACAAGGTTCTTTCCGAAATTCCCAATTCTTCGGCAGCCCGCTTCCTACGGCCTCTGAATTTTTGAAGTGCCCGCACAATAAGCGCCTTTTCTTTATCCATGATCGAGAGCGATTCCTCAATTTCTTCGTGCGAAGCTTCTTCGTAATGCTCCAAATGATCGGGTTTAATGGTTTTGGGCAAAGGCCTGCTTTCTGCGATTACATTAGGTTGATCGCTAAATTCAGTCATTTTTTGCACCATATCACCCTCGAATGGTTCGCCGACTTGGCCTGTTTCGATAATCGTACCGATAATCTTTTTCAGCTCGGCAACATCGCGTTTCATGTCGAAAAGTACTTTATACAAAATTTCGCGTTCGCTCAAGTCCATGCCATGTTTACCTTGCGACTGGAAAAGCACAGGCAGGCTGCGTTCAGTGTCAGCCGGCAGGTACTTCATAATAATACCTTCATCAACAATACGGTTGTTTTCGATAACCGATATTTGCTCAGCCAGGTTTTTCAGTTGCCGTATATTGCCCGACCAGCGCTGCTCTTTCAAAAACTCTTCGGCATCCTGGGTGAGTTGAAGTGGTGGCATACGGTATTTTTCAGCAAAATCGGATGCAAATTTCCGAAAGAGCAGCACAATATCGTCCTTGCGTTCTCTTAGCGGGGGTACTACAATGGGCACGGTATTCAGGCGATAGTAGAGGTCCTCGCGGAAACGCCCTGCTGCAACCGCTTCCTGAAGGTTGACATTGGTAGCTGCAACCACACGCACATCGGTTTTCTGCACTTTCGACGCCCCCACTCTGATATACTCACCTGTTTCGAGCACCCTCAACAGTCGAACCTGTGTCAGCAGAGGTAGTTCGGCTACTTCATCCAAAAAAATAGTTCCTCCATTCACTACCTCAAAATAGCCTTTGCGTGCTTCATGGGCGCCGGTAAAGGCACCTTTCTCATGTCCAAACAGTTCTGAATCAATGGTACCCTCGGGTATTGCGCCACAATTCACAGCTATGTAAGGTCCATGTTTTCGTGAACCCAGCTGATGTATGATTTTTGGAAAAAACTCCTTACCAGTACCGCTTTCGCCCGTAATAAGCACCGTGATGTCTGTAGATGAAACCTGCCTTGCTACATCAATTGCACGTTCTAATCGCGGTGAAAAGCCAATTATTCCGAAACGCTGCTTGATATTATGTATGTCGTTCATACCTGCTTTTTAAAAAAATCTTTCAATCACCTAATAACTGGAGTTTGGATTATCTCCAAGTGGACTTACCCGCTTTCAATTCATTTATAAAGATTTTCAGAAAATCAGAATGCAATAAATTTGTCGTCTCCTTTTGGGTTGCCGGCGATGACCTTTTCCTTCTTCGTAGTTAACAAAATCTTACTTTGTAAGTTTTTAGCTTTTGTTTTTAATTTTCAGAATTGTAATCTTGAACCAACCATGCATTAAAACCCAATGTACACTGTGATTCTATTCCATTCATGAAAAAACTTTCTCAAATCATGTCATAAAGGCAGTAAATCGATGCAAATTTAATGTTTTTTGGCAGAAAAACAGCCCGGATGATTTTTAAAACCAAAATCATTTTGTTTTTGAAGAACAATTACTTATATTTGTTGTTAATTTTAATACTTTCGTTTGTAAAGTCCTTTAAATTAAACATTTATTGTGGCTTGTTGTTGAACTTTGAAGATACACGGCTTCAGGATGCCTATCATTCTTGCAGATTTATATAGTTTAAGAACACTTGCAGGGTAATTTGGGTTGACCTAAAAGTTGATTTGCTGTGAAAAAAAAGAAACCCACTTCGTCAAAGCCTCCCGATGCTTCATTATTGCTGAATAGCCCAATGGAGGTCGATCTGAAGGGATTAAGCGCTGCTTTTGATCTTAGCGGCAACTCCATCATTATTACCGATGCTGAAGGAAACATTCAATATGTGAATGCCCGTTTTTGTGAAGTAACCGAATATAGCCCGGCAGAACTTTTAGGCAAGAACCCACGGCTTATCAAGTACGAAAAATCTGAAATTGATTACAAGGCGCTTTGGAAAACCATCAATAGCGGTAAAACCTGGAGGGGTGAGTTTGTCAACCGATCAAAGTCGGGCAGATTATTTTGGGAGTTGGGAACCATAACCCCTTTAAAAAACTCGGCAGGCAAGATCACCCATTTTCTTTCCATAAAGGAGGACATTACACAACAAAAGAAAGCGGAAGAAAAATTACTTTATGCAAAAAACTTTTACCTGAGTGTGTTGGAGGATTTTCCGGTAATGGTTTGGATATGCAATCCAAAGGGAGAGTTTAGCTTTTTTAACAAGAACCTGCTTTCTTTTACCGGCTGGGAATACCGCCCCGGACTTCAAAGCAGGGATTTAAAAGATTCCATCCATGCCGACGACTACCAGAAATTTAAGCGGGTACTATCGCGGGGATTAGAGAAGCGAAGCCCTTTTTCTACTGAATTCAGGATGCAAGACCACTCCGGTACTTATTACTGGGTTTTGGCCCTGGGCAATCCCTTCGTTGATTTTGAAGGAACCTTTGGAGGCATCATCGGGTCGTGCATCAACATTCATGACCGGAAGACTGCTCAACAAAAACTCCTGGAGAGCGAAAAGGATTACCGGCGAATGTTCGAAGAAAGTTCCCTGGGGATTTTCAGGATGAACCGTCAGTTTTTTTTAACAAAAGCAAATCTGGCTTTCGCCAACTTTTTTGGCTTCAACAGCACTTCGGAGGTGATCGTGAACCTCAACGCCAACCCGGAGCGATTTTTTCCGAATCTCGCCAAAAGAAAACACCTTTCGCGGCAAATCCTGAAAGAAAACAAAATCCGGTTTTATTTCAATGAAGTATTTACTGCTCAGAATGGCGAAACTCGATATGCCCGTATAATTTTCAGCAAGGTTCACAGCCCTGATAATCAAAAGGATTTTTACCTGGAAGGATTTCTGGAGGACGACACTTCGGGCAAACTGGCCGAATTAAAACTCAAAAATTCGGAGATAAAGTTTAAAACACTTTTCGACAAATCGTTCGACGCCATTCTGATCCTCGACGGGAATGTGATCATCGACAGCAACGCAAAACTTAGAACCCTTTTCAGGAAACCCAATCAAAAACTTCCGGAAAAGACCATTGACCTCCTTTGCCCAAAAAAGCAATATCAAAATGAAAGCTCCAAGCGGTACCTTAAGAAGCGTATTACGGAGGCAATGGAAGGAAAGTCGCTGGTGTTTCCGCTTTTGATGCTTCGTGAGCAGGAGGTATTCGACGCCGAAGTGAGCCTAACCAGAATTGAGTTGCACCATAAAATATTGTTGCAGGTGATTGTTCGCGATGTGAGCCAACAACTCCGGTCGCAGCAGGAAATAGTTAAAGCGCGCGATATGGCCGAAAAAGCCCGCAAAGCACAAACAGAGTTCCTTTCGATGATGAGCCATGAAATCCGCACCCCGCTGAATGCAGTCGTAACCCTTACCGACTTGATGCTGAATGAGAACCCCAATCCTGCCCAACTGGAAAACCTTCATCCGGTAAATGTTTCGGCAAAACACCTGTTGGTACTCATTGACGATATTCTCGATTATAACAAAATAGAATCGGGCAACATCCTGTTCGAAGCCAGGGATTTCGACATTCGAAGCATGATCACGAGCGTGAGCAAAACTTTTGATCAAAAAATACGCGAAAAGAACCTGCTGTTTTATTCCGATGTGAACAGCAATGTCCCCCAGCATCTTAGAGGCGACACCCTCAGGCTTAAACAGGTTTTGATTAACCTGCTTTCGAACGCGGTGAAATTTACCGAGTTTGGACATATCAGGCTGCTGGTTGATTGCCTTGTGCAATCGAACGACTCTCACCTTATCCGGTTTAGTGTAGAAGACACCGGAATAGGAATCAGGAAGGATCGCCAGGAACTGATTTTCGACCGGTTTACTCAGGCCGATTTGAGCACCACCCGCAAGTTTGGGGGAAGTGGCCTTGGCCTCAGCATTTCGAAAAAACTCGTTGAACTTCAGGGTGGAAACATTTATGTTGAAAGCGAGTACGGCAAAGGTTCAACCTTTTCTTTTGTTCTGCCTTTGCAAGCCGGACGAATGGAAGCCTTAACCAAGCCTTTGCAAAACGAACCGGCAACATTTGATTCCCTGGAAGGAATGCATATTCTCATGGTAGAAGACGATAGTATAAATCAATTTGTTGGCAAACAGATCATACAAAAGAAAGGGCAAGCCGACCTCGACATAGCATCAAACGGAGAAGAAGCCCTTCAACTGCTCAAAACCAAAAACTACGACCTGATACTCATGGATTTGCTTTTGCCCGGTATGGATGGCTACGAACTCACAAGACAAATCAGGGGAAACCCCAATGGAGGCATAATCAATCCCAAAATACCAATTATCGTCCTTACTGCCGATGCATTTATGGAAACCAGAACCAAGGCTTTCGAGGCAGGAGTAAACGATTTCATTACGAAACCGGTTGATTTTGTAAAGCTTCTAAATGCCATCATCCGGGTATATAACGAAGGAAGGCGGGATTAAAACCGTTGGTTCGAGGAACCGCGTAAATCCCTGAATACTCCCATTTTCAAGGCCAAATAAAGGGGGTTCTGCTAATTATTTCCTTGTATTTTATACCTTTGCAAGTCTTTTTTCGAAGACCATCGTGTTTCATCCGAACCATAACCCACTGAAAATTTGAAAACTCTGAAAGAAGAAAAACGCTTCAAGCGGTTTACGGTTACCTCTGCATTACCTTATGCCAATGGTCCGATCCACATTGGGCACCTGGCCGGAGTGTATATTCCTGCCGATATTTATGTTAGGTACCTGCGCCTGAAGGGCGAAGACGTTGTTTTTATTGGCGGAAGCGACGAACATGGGGTTCCCATTACCATAAAAGCACGCCAGGAAGGAGTAAGTCCTCAGCAGATAGTTGACAAATACCACCATCTGATAAAAGATTCTTTCGAAAAATTTGGCATTTCGTTCGATGTTTACAGCCGCACCTCTTCTCCCCTGCACCACGAAACGGCATCGGATTTTTTTCGGAAACTATATGAAAGCGGACGTTTTCTGGAAAAAGACAGCGAACAGTATTTTGATGAAGAAGCTGGCCAATTTCTGGCCGACCGATATATTACAGGTACCTGCCCACATTGCGGATACGAGCGGGCATACGGCGACCAGTGCGAAAACTGTGGAACCTCTTTGAGCCCTACCGACCTGATCAATCCCAAATCTGTGTTGAGCGGAAATCCACCTGTTTTGAAAAACACCAGGCACTGGTATTTGCCCCTCAACGATTACGAAGCCATGCTGCGCCAATGGATTCTCGAAGGCCACAAGAACGACTGGAAGTCGAATGTATATGGCCAGTGCAAGTCGTGGATTGACCAGGGCCTGCAGCCACGGGCCGTAACGCGCGACCTGGATTGGGGCGTAAAGCTGCCTGTTGAGGACACCGAAGGGAAAGTACTGTATGTTTGGTTCGATGCCCCCATTGGCTATATATCCGCAACCCGTGAGTGGGCAAACAACAATAACACCCAGTGGGAGCCTTACTGGAAAAGTAACGAAAGCAAACTGGTGCATTTCATAGGCAAAGACAATATTGTTTTTCACTGCATCATTTTTCCGGCAATGCTCCATGCCGAAGGTTCATATATTTTGCCAGACAATGTTCCGGCCAATGAGTTTCTGAATCTGGAGGGCGACAAAATTTCCACATCGCGCAACTGGGCCGTTTGGCTTCACGAATACCTTGAGGAATTTCCAGGCAAACAGGATGTGTTGCGATATGCTTTATGTGCTACCGCACCCGAAACCAAGGACAACGACTTTACATGGAAGGACTTCCAGGCGCGAAACAACAGCGAACTGGTGGCCATTCTCGGAAATTTTGTGAACCGCACCCTGGTACTTACACACAAATACTTTAACGGGCTGGTTCCCCAATCTGAAGAGTGGACTCCTGAGGATAAGCTTGCAATGGAGGCAATGGGCGAATTTCCGGGCAAAATTTCGCAGAGCCTCGAGAATTATCGCTTTCGCGAGGCCCTTGCAGAACTTATGAACCTGGCCCGACTGGGCAACAAGTATCTTACCGATGCCGAGCCCTGGAAATTATTTAATTCCAATCCCGGCCGCACCGGAACCATCCTCAACCTGAGCCTTCAAATTTGTGCCAACCTGGCCATTCTTGCTGAGCCTTTTCTTCCGTTTACTGCTGCAAAGTTGCAGGCAATGCTCAGCATGACGGGCAACAGGTGGGGCCTGGCAGGAAGTAATAAGATTTTGGCTGCAGGGCAACATGTAACACAACCGGAGCTATTGTTCGAAAAAATCGAAGACGAACAAGTCGCTTTGCAAGTAGATAAACTCAACAAAACCAAGGAGATGAATCAAAAAGACTCGCAAAGTTTCGCTCCTTCAAAGGCCTTGATTGGTTTCGACGATTTTTCGAAAATTGACCTCAGGCTGGGCACCATCGTCGCCGCCGAAAAGCTGGCGAAGACAAAAAAACTTCTAAAACTGGAAGTCGATACAGGTATCGACAGGAGAACCATTGTTTCGGGTATCGCCGAACACTATACGCCCGAAGAGGTTGTCGGTAAACGGGTTGTGGTTCTGCTTAACCTGGAACCGAGGGCTATCAAAGGTGTATTGTCGCACGGCATGCTGCTACTGGCTGAAGATCGGGATGGATCGCTGAGTTTTATAGGGCCCGAAAAAAACTTTGTAAACGGGCTGCCCATTAATTAAATGGTTACCCAGCAGGCCTGTTTCAGATATGAGGCATTATTTTCAATTGCTCAAGGCCGGATTTAAAATAATAGATTATTTTTGCGCAGTTTTTGGCCCTGTAGTTCAACGGATAGAACGGAAGTTTCCTAAACTTTAAATACAGGTTCGATTCCTGTCGGGGCTACAAAGGTTCTTTTGGTTTTAGCAGTTTGATGTAATTTGATCGAGATACATGTTGCACAGCGGATTGTAACTTTTGAGAAAAAGAACAAACATGAACAGAAAAGACGAAAGACCAAGTAAAATTTCCTACGAGCGCCACCTGAACCAGACGGGCATCCCTGTGGCTGATAAAAAAACAAATGGAGGACAAATCCCTGACTATGTAAAATATGGTACATGGCTGAGGGTAAACAATCCTGATATTTTTGAGGATGGTTACCGCCAGTGGAAAGCCAAAGCCAGGGAAGAAATGAAGTAAGGCTTACCCTTTGTTGGGTACTGCCTTAAAAGGAAATTTTATGTCTGTTCATCCCATAAAGCGCCTGGCTAAGCAAACAGCCATTTACGGTTTGAGCAGCGTTGTTGGAAGGCTGCTCAACTACCTACTTGTACCGCTCTACACCCACCTGATTTTCGATACGCAAGAGTACGGAACCATCACCCTGATGTATTCCTATGTGGCCTTTTTGCTGGTGTTGCTTACTTACGGAATGGAAACAGCCTTTTTCCGTTTTTTCCAGAACGAAGAAAAAAACAGGCCGGGTGTTCTTGGCACCTCGTTTTTATCGTTGGTTACGAGCTCTTTTGCATTCATTGTGCTGGCCATTTTGCTTAGCGGAAACCTTTCTGAGGCTTTGGGATTTTTGGACAACGCCCACTTTGTAAGTATTATGGCGGTTATCGTTGGCTTCGATGCCATGGCCAGCATACCCTTTGCCAAGCTGCGAGCCGAAAACAGGCCACTGAAATTTGCAGGAATCCGATTCATTAACATCGGCATAAATATAGGTCTGAACTTGTTCTTTTTGCTCCTGTGCCCCTGGCTGATTACCCATGGCCCCGATCTCTTGCTGCCTTTTGTCAATTTGATTTATGATCCGGAAATAGGCGTAGGATACGTGTTTATAGCAAACCTGGCAGCAAGCACCATCACCTTGCTCATGCTGCTTCCGGTTGTGCTAAAAGACCGTATGGTGTTTTCCGCTTCCCTGTTGAAAAAAATGTTAGCCTTTTCGTTGCCTCTGATGGTAGCGGGCTTGGCGGGCGTTGCCAACGAGTCGTTAGGTAAAATCTTACTCAGCAAATTGCTTCCGGCCCAGGAGGCGCTATCGCAGGTGGGTATTTACGGAGCGAACTTTAAAATAGCCATTCTCATTACCATTTTTGTACAGGCCTTTCGATACGCTGCCGATCCGTTTTATTTCTCCAACGCCACCAATCCAAAGGCTCCTGAGCTTTATGCACGGGTAATGAAGTTTTTTGTAGTATTCTGTCTTTTCCTTTTTTTGGGAATTACCCTGTTTATTGATATTGTGCAACATTTTGTGGGACCAGCCTACCGGCAGGGACTGGGAGTTGTGCCCGTTTTGCTTATTGCCAACATTTTACTTGGCGTTTATTTTAATCTTTCTATCTGGTATAAACTTTCCGGAAAAACAAAGTTCGGGGCATACATTTCGGTTTTTGGGGTTACTATTACGATCATCCTGAATTTTATCCTGATTCCAGAAATAGGTTACTATGGGGCCGCATGGGCCACCCTTACAGGTTACTTGCTTATGACCCTGGCTTCGTACTTCCTGGGCCAGAAAAAAATGCCCGTACCCTATGATGTGAAACGAATTCTGCTCTACTTTGCAGCAGCCGTTGGAATCTATTTTGTTTCAACACTTACAAACCAATTTGAACCTTTGTGGAGATACCTGTCCTCAGCAATCCTTCTTGGGGTATTCGCCTTGGTTGTTTACGTTTGCGATCCGGGCATCAAAGAATCCCTTAAAACCTTTCTCCCGGCAAAAAACAGAATTTCGGAGTAAAACAGAATATTTCGCGCCCGGTAGCTCCATTCTGACGGACCCGGGCCATTGGGTGGTTATCCGATGCATGCCAAAAATGCGCCTTTAGCCGACCCTTGAATGCTATTGGCCGACAAATCCTTGCACACCTTTTGGCAGGTCGGTACTTTAGCAGCCGCATTAGCATAGGACACTTTCATTGGGTAAAATTTTTAATACTGCTTGTTTTTTGGGCATGAACATCGCAAACAGGAATTTGTAATACTTGTTAAGATCATTGAAGAATTAAAAAACCGAAATGGTTTTTTTAGTTTTCTTAACAAAACAAACAGGTTTTATTTTTGTTAATAAGACTACATTTGCCAGCCAAATGAATGAAATTACCATAGCGGAATAAGGAAATTTTCTACCTGTTGGCATATTGTTTGACATTGGAATCCCTTTTGCATCATGAGTATTAAAGAACGCGTAGTTGAAGTAAGCGCATCCCTGTTTCTGAAGCATGGGATCAAAGCGCTTACCATGGGCGATATTGCCAAAGCATTGGGCATTTCAAAACGGACTCTGTATGAGCATTTCGACACCAAAGAACACCTTCTGGAGGGATGCCTCGAATTCTGGGAAAAAGAAAACCAACGCATAGAAGCTGAAATTCACGAAAGCAGTGCCAATCCGGTTGAGGTCGTGCACAAGCATTTCAGGAAATCCGTAATGCTGCTGTCCAACATCCACACAAGTTTTTTTACGGATTTAAAAAAGTATCATTCTTTGCTTTGGAGAAACCGCTATAAGTGCATGGAGCATCAAAAGCTAAACCACATCGTGGAGTTTTTTGAGCTCGGCATTAATGACGGATATTTTCGCACAGACATCAAGCCAAAAATAGCTGCCAAGTTGTTTTTTGCTCAGGTTGATTTGCTGCACGACGACAATGTTTTTCCTGCGAGCGGTTTTTCCAAAACCGATGTTTTCAGGGAAATCACAGTGATTTTCATGAGAGGTATTTGTACCGAAAAAGGAATAAAGGAGATAGAACGACATTTTAACAACCCAAATTTTTAAACTTTATGAAAAAGAGGTTTGTGCTGAAAAAGCAACTGATTTTTTTTGCAGCGCTTTTTGCAGTATTTCTTCATCCCACGATGGCCGAAGTTCCGGAAGAACCCATGATAGTAAGCCTTGAGAAAGCTATGGAACTGGCCCGTGAATTGAACCCTACATTGGCAATAGCTGAGATGGAGATTGAACGTGCCGATGCCGGAGTAAACATCGTAAGGGGCAGGTTCCTACCAAACGTTTCGATAAGCGGGATGTACACCCGAAATATCAAAACACCGGTTATCTTTCTGCCACCGGGCAGCCCCTTCGGCGATGTGCTCGAAATTGGCTCCGACAACAGCTATATGGCCACCCTTGTGGCCGGTATGCCTGTATTTAACCCCGCTCTAAATGCCTCGCTGCGGGCTGCAGTGGCAGAGCGTGCTCTGGCCGGCGAAACCCTCCGCGCAAGCCAGATCGAACTGGAGTATTTTGTACACTCTGCCTACTACGATGTATTGCTGGCAAAAGAATCGGCCAGGGTAATGCGGCAAAGCCTCGACAAAGCATTAGAGACCATTAACCTTGTAGAAAACCTTACCCGCCAGGGCCTGGCATCTGAATTTGAACTGATCCGCGCACGGGTTCAGGCCGAAAACCTCAGGCCCACCCTGCTTCAGGCCGAAAACGGGTACCTCATGGCGGCAAACTTTCTCAAGGCATTGATTGGCCTGGAGGCCGACCGCGAAATAGTGGTTACCGGTACCTTAGCCGAATTGTCGGAAAAAACTTTTGCCGGCTTCAACATGCTACAGGCAGAACGTGGCCTCCAGAACAATACGGAGTTGGTGCGGCTCGATTTGCAACGCAACCTGCTCGAAATTCAAGCTCGCAACGTCAGGGCTACAGGGCTGCCTTCCCTTGCTCTGTCGAGCAATTATAATTTTCAAACAGAGGCCAACGATTTCCGCTTTGCCGACTACCGCTGGGTAAACACTTTTTCCGCTGGATTACGGTTTACAATCCCACTGTTCAGCGGCTTTACCATAAGAAACCAGGCACGACAGCTCGACCTGATGGGTCGTCAGCTCGAACTGCAGCGCGATTACCTCGAACAAAACCTCAGCATTCAATTAGGCAACCTGCTCAACACCATGAAAGTTGCAAGAGAAAAATCGAACACCGCTCAGGCAACTGTTGCTATGGCCGAAAGGGGCTTTCAGATTGCGCAGGTGAGATACACCACCGGTCAGGGCACCCTCATGGAGGTAAACGACAGTGAACTGGCCCTTACTCAGTCACGCTTTAACCTGATACAGGCCGAGCACGAGCTACTTAAATCGCTTGCCGAGTACCAAAGGTTTATCGGCGAAAAACGTCAATAAATAATTCTGATACCATGAATCGCACAAAAAACCATCCCCCTTTAACTCCAAATTTATTTCGGATGAAAAATCTATTTAGAACCTCTTTTAAACTCCTGGCAGTTGCCGGAACCCTGTTGTTTTTCAATACCGGCTGCCAGCCACAGACGCAGGCCGAAGAGGGCGAGGCCAGGCCCACATTGGTAAGAACTGAGCAGGTAGCAAATCAGACCATCGAAAACTACCTTGATTTTACCGGATCCGTGCAAGCTTATGAGCAGGCACACATCGGGGCGGCTCAGCCTGCCAGGATAGAGCGCATACTTGTTGACGTTGGCGATATGGTCAGCCAGGGACAACTGCTTGTAGAAATGGACCAAACCCAGCTTCGCCAGCTCAGGGTACAATACCAGACTCTGAAAAACGACCTGACCCGCCTGGACACCCTGCGTCGGATCGGGGCCGCCACCCAGCAGAGTTTTGACCAACTCAAGGCACAGTACGACATTACCAAAGCCAACCTCGACAACCTTGTCAGGCTTACCGAAATCAGGGCAACCATACCCGGGGTGATCACCGGCAGGTACAACAGCCCAGGCGAACTTTTTGCCATGACTCCAGGTCCGGCAGGAAGACCTGCAATAGTCAGCATTATGCAGATACGTCCTGTGAAAATTACCGTCAACGTATCCGAAAGGTTTTTTCCTCAGGTCAGAAGGGGCTTAACCGCCCGCGTAACGTCTGACCTTTTTCCCGGCCGCAATTTTCCCGGCCGCATTGACAAAATCTATCCAACCATCGACAGGGTTACCGGCACCTTCCAGGTAGAAGTGGTGGTAGAGAACACAGACCTGGCCCTGCGTCCTGGTATGTTTACCCGGGTATCCATCAACCTGGGCCAAATAGAGGCACTATTGGTACCTGCCTTAGCAGTAATGAAGCAGGTGGGCAGCAACGAAAGGTTTGTTTTTGTTGAAGAGAACGGCGTGGCCCACCGCAAATCCGTGTTGGTAGGGCGAAACATCGACGATATGCAGGAAATCCTTTCGGGCATCGAACCCGGACAAAACCTGGTTGTAGCAGGACAACACAACCTTATTCATTTGGGTAAAGTTCAAGTTCAGAATTAATTCTTCAAAAACACTGAAAAATGAGCTTATACAGTTCTGCAGTTAAAAGACCCATAACCACCCTGATGGTGTTTGTGGCCATTGTGGCATTCGGCCTGTTCAGCCTGCGCGAAATGCCCATTGACCTGTACCCCGAAATAGACCCGCCGTTTATCAGCGTAATAACCGTTTATCCAGGGGCTGCAGCTGCCGATATCGAAACCAATGTAACCAGGCCCATAGAGGACAACCTGAGCACGGTAACCAACCTGCGCCACCTTACATCCGTTTCGCGCGAAAATGTTTCGGCCATCACCATGGAGTTCGAATACGGCTCCAATTTAGACGAAGCCACCAACGAAATCCGCGATATTTTAGGGCGCCTGGTACGCATCCTGCCAGAAGACATCGAGCAGCCAACGGTGTTTAAATTCAGTGCAGAGATGATTCCGGTGATGATGCTTTCGGCCACTGCCAATGAAAGTTATGCCGCACTTGGCAAAATAATCGACGATGCCCTGATCAATCCCCTGAACCGCATCGACGGTGTGGGAACGGTGATGATGTTTGGCGGGCCGATGCGCGAAATACAGGTAAATGTTGACCCACAGAGACTCGAGGCCATGAACATGACCCCCGAGCAGGTTGGCATGGCTCTGGCCGCCGAAAACATTAACCTTCCCTCCGGCAACCTGCGTACCGGGCAGGTGGACTATCCGCTCCGCTTTACCGGAGAGTTTACCAGCAGCGATGTTATCGGAGGCATCGTGATTGGGAATTTCATGGGCAGCCCTGTTTATGTAAGGGATGTTGCCGAAGTGAAAGACACCCTGCGCGAACTGACCATAAAAGAAACCATGGATGGACAAATGGGCCTCCGTTTTATGGTCATGAAGCAGTCTGGGGCCAACACCGTACAGATTTCGCAGGAAATTGACCGCCAGTTGCCCGGCCTGATTGCCCAACTTCCGCCCGATATTACGGTGGAAAAGGTCTTCGACACATCCGAATTTATTGTCGGGGCGATTAACAACCTCACCAGCGTTTTGTATTACGCCGCCATTTTTGTAACCCTGGTGGTGCTGTTTTTCATTGGCCGGTGGAGGGCAACATTTATAATCATTTTAACCATTCCCGTTTCGCTCATAACCGGTTTTATATACCTGTACCTCACGGGCAATTCCATCAACTTCATTTCGCTTAGCTCCCTGGCCATTGCCATGGGCATGGTGGTTGACGATGCCATTGTGGTGCTCGAAAATGTTTCGCGGAAAATCGAATCAGGCGCAACCCCCAAGGAGGCTTCGGTTTACGGAACCAACGAAGTGGGTCTTGCCGTGGTGGCCTCTACCCTCACGGTGGTTGCAGTATTCCTGCCACTGACCATGATCGGAGGGCTTATGGGGATTTTCTTCCGTCAATTGGGCTGGATTGTTACCATTACGGTTTCGGTATCCACCCTGGCAGCTATGACTTTAACCCCAATGCTTACATCGCAGTTGTTGCAGCATTCAGCCGGCAAGCGCAAAGGCCTGGGTCCAAGGGTGGGCAACTTCATCGAAGCAATATTAACGGGACTCGACAATTTCTACCTGGCAACCTTGAGGGTAGCTATTGCCAATAAATGGAAAACCATCGCTGCCGCTGTCGCTTTATTTTTTGGAAGCTTCTTTCTGATTCCCCATATCGGAACGGGATTTTTTCCTCAAACCGACCAAAGCCGGCTTCAGGCAACCATCGAGCTGCCAGCCGGAATGAGGCTCACCGAAAGTTTCGAAATTTCGAACCGAATCCAGGATTTGATCGAACAGAACTATCCTGAAATAGACATGATAAGCAACAGCACCGGTACCGAAACGGGCAATGTAATGTTTGGATCGGGCCGCGAAGGGTCGAATGTGATCAACTTCATTTTCAGGCTGACACCTCCTGCTGAGCGCGAAAGAACCATTTGGGAGGTTGCCGACCAGATGCGGCAGGATATAGAAACCTTTCCGGAGGTGGTGCGCTACAGCGTAACCACCGAACAGGGAGGTTTTGGCGGAAGTCCGGTTGAGATAGAGATTTTTGGCGAGGATTTTAACACTACCAACGTTTTTGCCAAAGACCTGGAGCAGCGCATGAAGGAGATTCAGGGCTTGCGCGATGTAGCCATCAGCCGCGGCGATGAAAGACCCGAGTTGCGTATTGTTCCTGATCAGGAGCGAATGGCTGCATTGGGGATAAATTCCAGCAGGGCTGCCCAAGCCATCAGAAACAAGGTGGAAGGAATGATTGCCACCAGGTACCGCGAAGGAGGCGAGGAATATAATGTGGTGGTTCGATCGCAGGAACCTTTCCGCAACACCATCGCCGATATCGAAAACATCACGGTATTAAGTCAAAGCGGACGCCTGGTGCGGGTAAAAGAATTTGCCTCCATCGAAGAGTATTATTCCCCGCCCAACATAGAGCGCAAAAACCGGCAGAGATACCTTAGGGTAACCAGCGACCTGTTTGGCCGCTCCCTGGGTGACGTAACCACAGATATTGAGGCACAATTAGCTCAAATGGAAACGCCTGCGGGAGTAACCGTGTTAATGGGAGGACAGATCAGGGAGCAGCAGGAAGCATTTGCCGACCTCGGATTTTTGCTTTTGCTCAGCATTTTCCTGGTCTATGTGGTTATGGCGGCACAGTTTGAGTCGTTTCGCATGCCCCTGATCATTATGGTGGCCGTACCTTTTGCCTTTACCGGAGTTTTACTGGCCTTGTTCATTACGGGAATGGAACTCAACGTGATTTCCCTGATTGGAAGCGTTATTCTGGTGGGGATTGTGGTAAAGAATTCCATTGTGATGATTGACTACACCAACCTGATGGTTGACCGTGGAAACAAGGTGTATGATGCCGTACTGGTAGCAGGTAAATCGCGTTTGAGGCCGGTACTTATGACCTCCCTGACCACGTTGCTGGCCATGATTCCGCTGGCCATAAGCCGAGCCGAAGGCTCGGAGATCTGGGCGCCCATGGGAGTAGCCGTAATAGGCGGACTGGCCTTTTCAACCATGATCACCCTGGTACTGGTACCCGTGATTTATTTCTTGTTTGGAAGCCGCAAGCATACCAAAAAAGCGATTGCCGAGGCCTCGAAACCATATTTCTTAACCCAATAACCACAAAGCTTATGAAATCGGTTTTCATCGTTTTTAACCAGGTTCTCACCGAAGGGGTTCAGGAAATGCTCAATTATTATAACATCCGCGGGTTCACCATGTGGGAGGAAACAAAAGGAAGGGGTTCCACAACGGGCGAACCGCACATGGGCAGCCACACCTGGCCAGCCTTGAACTCTGCAATCATGGCGGTAGTTGACGAAGAAAAAGTGCCCCTCCTGCTCGAAGCCGTAAGGCTTATCAATGC